>NZ_JAKJJY010000016.1:0-146430 GCF_022320955.1 Clostridium sp. YIM B02555
TATAGCGCCGATGGTACTGCATGGGAGACTGTGTGGCAGAGTAGGACGTTGCGAGGTAAGATAAAAAGATAGTCGTTTAGGCTATCTTTTTTTGTGTTAAAAAAGGTATAATTATATGAGTTATGAGTTATGAGTTATGAGTTATGAGTTATGAGTTATGAGTTATGAGGAAAGTATAGATATAATACTTACATATAAGAGCAAAAAATGTAGGGTAATATGATTTATATTTTGATATCCTTATATTAAAAGGGAGGGAGATAAATGGATTGGCTTCAAAGAATAAATGGTGCTATGAACTATATTGAAGATAATCTCACAGAGGATATTGATTATAGCAAAATAGCAAAAATTGCCTGCTGTTCATCCTATCATTTTCAGAGAATGTTTTCTTTTATTACTGATGTTACAATGGCAGAATATGTGAGACGAAGAAGGTTGACTTTGGCTGCTTTTGAGCTTCAGAATAGTAAAATAAAAGTGATTGATCTAGCTGTAAAGTATGGATATGAATCTCCAGAATCTTTTAGTAGAGCTTTTCAAAATATGCATGGAGTTACTCCTAGTTTAGCACGAGAAAAAGGAATTCAACTAAAAGCTTATCCAAGAATGTCCTTTCATATTTCAATAAAAGGAGATGTAGAAATGAATTATAAAATTGAAGAAAAGGATTCGTTTAAGGTATTTGGAGTAGAAGAGATAATTGATACTACAGGAGGAAATAATCTTGTTAGAATACCTAGAATGTGGAGTGAATCTTTTGAAAATGGGACATACAAGCGTTTAGAGGATGCAGCTCCAAAAGGACAAATTCAAGGATTATGCAGTGTGAATGCAATAATGTGCTATCGTTGTACTGATACAGATACTTTTCCTTATATGATAGGTGCAATTGATTTTAAAGGAGATGCAGAAGTTCCAGAAGAGTTCACTTCAATTTCTGTACCTGCATTAACTTGGGCTATATTTAAAACTGAAGAGCATAAAGAAGAAGAAACTACTGAAAAGATTCAAGATATATGGAAGCGTATTTTTCCAGAATGGTTTCCCAATTCAGGATATGAGCATGCAGAAGGTCCAGAACTTGAATTATATTATTCTTTAGGTAAAGATAGATGCTATTCAGAAGTGTGGATACCAGTAGTAAAAAAATAGAAAATTTATTTAGGTAAGACTCAGGCAAAAGCTTGGGTCTTATTTTAGGCATACAGAAAAGTAATCGAAAATTGATTTTTTAAATGTAATGTGGTTAAATTGATAGAGATAAGTCACATTCACCAAATGAAGCGTGTATTGTGGAGTATAAGATATATTTAAAAATACTTTTAAGTAAAAGGAGATTAGTACAAATGTTGACATCAATTTTTTTGTTAATATTTCAAGGGATTTCAGGTGGAGTCTCAGGATATATTACAAATAAATATGCAGTAGATATGCTTTTTAAGGAATATACACCATTAAAGTTAGGTGGAGTAATTAAAAAGAAAAAAGAAAAATTTATAGAAGAGATGAGTGAATTAGTTGAAAGAGATGTGATAAATTCTCAGACATTAAAAGCACAAATCTCAAGCAAAAATTTTAATACATATATTGAAAAGATAGCAGAAACTGTTTTTGAAAAAGGGTTAAAAAGTAATCTTGAAAACATTAAAATTAGTGAAATGCCTGGTTTTAGTACTACTGTAGCTAAAAGTGAAGAGTTTGCTATAAAAAATCTTAATTTATTCATACCAGAGATACTTGATAATATTGCTAACAACATTAAGTTAGACAATATTATAACTGATGAGCAAGTTTCTAAAATAGCAGAAGCTTGTTATGATTTATTAACAGAGGAAATTGAAACTAATAGTTCTGTAGATGACTTTCTATATAGTCTTTATAAAGAAAATGAAGACATAACACTTTCTAATGTTTTTTCAGATGATATACAGAAAAAACTTACTACAAATATTATTAATGAAGTTAAGTCTATTATAAAAGAGAATATTTTAAACAATGAAGAAAAATGTAAAATGTTTGTTGATAAGCTTCTTTTAAGTGCAAATGTTGATTTAACTCTTATAAAAGTACAGGGATTAATAGGAGATTATGAATTCAATCAAATTTTTAATAAATCTGATGAAAAGGAGTTTTCAGTAAGTTTATTTAAGAAAATTAATGAATTTATTAAATCTGAGAATGGGAAAAACTTATTAGAAAGTTTAACAAATGACATAATACTAATTGGTAAAGATATAGAATTTACTTTATATGAAATACTTCCAAGTGAAATTGAAGAATCTCTTACAGAGTTCATAAGAATAATAATTCCTAAAGTTATGCCATACATTTCAGAATGGATTTCTAGCAATAAGGATAATCTAGATGAAATGATTGAAGAAGCTATTGACGAAGCTATTCAAGGTGTTGATGAGAATATAAAGAAACTCATTATATCAAAAGTTAGAACTGCACTTATGGGGGATATCTCGTCAAAGAATAATATTGTAAGTAAAGTTATTGATTATCTTAATAATAATTTTAATGAGGAATCCTATAGTAAATTAGCTGATTACATAATAGCATATTTAAAGGAAACAAAAGTTAAAGATATTATTATTAATCTTGAAAATAAAAATTTAATTGATTTAGATAAATTAGTGAAGTTTCTTACAAAGGAATTTGAATTACATGGCGAAAAGTTAATAGGTAAAATAATAAAATTGCAATTTACTAAAAAGATACATAAAGTTTTCAATGTAGATTTAGTGAAATTATTTAATGAAAAGTTTAAACCAACATTATATAAAAACATATTTGATAATAAAAACAATATAGCAGAAAAATTAAATTATTTAATTGATAATTTCATTAATTCAAAAATAGATAAAATCTTTAATACTAAGTTGAGTAATCTAATATCAGAGGATTCTGTTAAAAACTATTCTAAAGACATTGGGAAATTAACTCACAAATACATAAATACTGATAATAGTATTATTGAAAGACAAATTAGTGATTATATAAGGTCTGAAGTTAAAAAAGCAGATTTATCGTTAAAGCTTAAGGAGTATAAAGTGGATATCTCTAGGTTTATTGTGGATAAGTCTATAGGGCTTATGAGCAAAACTGTGGATAATTATAAAAACTATGAATTAAAACAATTTGTTAATATGAATTTCACTAAAAAACAATTATCAGATATATTAATCAATGAAGGTTATCCACTATTGATTAATAAGTTGCCGGGATTAGTTGATGGAAAGATTAAAGAATTTGTTAAGAATAATTTAAATAAATACAATGAAGATGAAATTTGTGATATAGTTCAAGATTTTATGGGAAATCAGCTAAAACCTCTTTCTGTTTTTGGTGCATTTTTAGGGGTAATAGTAGGAGTAGTGTGGCAATTAATATATCCTATAAGTACATTAGGAAACTTTGGATTCCCTAATAATATTGTAGATGGATTAATATCTTGTGGGATTATGGCATTTATTGGTATTATTACAAATGTTATTGCTTTGTGGATGATATTCCATCCATATAAAGAAAACAAGATAGCAGCTAAAATACCATTTATAAAGAATTTTGCTACAGGATATATTCCAGCACATAAAAATGAATTTGCACTTGGTATGGCAAAATTGATAGATGAGCAATTATTAAATAAAGAAGAGATCAATAAGACTTTTGAATTACAAAAGCATAAGATCCAAAATTCATTAATGCATTTGGTTAAAAACAATGGTTACCAAATATTAATTGAGTATGTTAGAAATAAAAAATCGTCTATAACAAATTATGTTTACAAAAAAATATTAAAATATAGTGATGAAAATTCAGATTTATCAAGAAAACTATCGAAATTATTGGGTGAAGTTAAAGTTAATAAAATCTTAAAAGAAGAAAGTGTTTTTGATTTATCAGATAAGGTAATTAATAATATAATTAAGTTGAAAGATTGTTTAGTTAAGTTAGTACAAAATAAAATATCTTCTAATAATAAAGTAAATATTCTTATGCCAAAGGCACTTGTTTCTAAATTAGATGAATATGTTGAAGGTGAAACTTCAAAAGTTATTAATGAGAAAATTGAAGCTGTTGGAAATCTAAGTTTTGTAAAACAATATATTTATGAACAATATGAAGATAAATATAATACAACTATTGAAAAATCCTGTGAAGAAATTTTTGATAAAGAATTATTAGTTAATATTAAAAATCAGATGTCTGAAAAAGTATGTAACTACTTTTATAATGATTTTAAATATCAAGCAGCTAGTTCAGTAAAAGAATTTTTATCTAACGAATTAGATGGAAATAAGGATATTGGATCAATGTTTGATGGAAAAATAAAAACTTTAATCGAGGACAATTTATATCCATTAACTAATTTAGCTTCAAATAAAGTATTAACTTATTTACAAAAATATAAATTTGAAATCACACTAGAGGTTCAAGAAACAATTAAAGATGGATTAAATTTCTTTGAAAAGATAGCTTATGCAAGTTTTGGTGGAGATGAAATAGCAGGAAGAGTTGTAGAAATAATATTGAGTGAAAAACTACCAATAATGTTTAAGTATGAAACGGATAGTATGGTAGAGGTAGCAAAGGCTGCATTTAAAGACGGTATATATCCTGTGAAAATGAGTAGTTTAAAAATTGAAGCTGATGATTTTAATATATCTATAATAATGGATAATATTTCTGATAAGCTAAATAGAAATATTGAATCAAAAGAATATATCAGTAGGGGTGTAAAACTAATACTAGAGTCTATAAGTTCAACACCTATTGTTGATTACCTTAAGCCGTGCAATTTAAATAGTTTAGAGTTAATATATAATAAATTAAATAATGAATTTAGAATTATCGAAGAGGACATTTACAATAATATTAAAAAGAATAGTACAGTATTATCGAAAGAATTAAGTGGATTATTAAAGAAAGAAATTATTGTACCATTGTTAAACTGTGATAATTCCATAATTTTTAATGAAATAAAAGCAATAGAAATTGAAAAAAGTGTGAGTAACATTTTAAATTTAGTTACTTTAAGTAAAGAAACAAAGAAGTATCTAAATAGACTTCTAGAAAATATTCATAAAAATACAATTTCGAAATTGTCAATTGAAAAGTTCGTTGATATGGATGTATTAAATAAGGATATTAACAATGTTATTAAAAATATTTTTGGCAATAATGAAATTAAGGAAAGAAATGTGCTTATTATTAATCAGATTGTCAATAATGCAATAGATGATGGTTTTGAGTTTATTTCAGATGAAACTAAGGATTATTTATTAAATAAAACAATAGAAATAGGGTTATATTCAACGAATGAATACATTATACCAGTAGTGCAGGAAGTTGATTTAAGGGATATAACACTTAGACAAATGGATTTACTTAACCCAAAAGAAATTGATGTATTGTTTAATTCTTTTGCTGGAGATCTTTTCTATAAACTTAAGCTTTATGGAGTATTCGGCTTTGTGTTTGGAATTAATGTATGGCTTTCAATGATTTTATTGGCACTTGATATTAAGCACAGCAGTAGGAATTAGTTAGAGGAGTTAAGAGTTAGGAGTTGAGGGCGAAAAGCCTCTGGATTTTCTTGAATTAAGTTAGTGTAGAAATTCTTAAAGGAATTTCTACACTAACTGTAAACTGTAATAAGAATGTGGTAAACTAATGAAAGGAATGGAATTATAAGGAAGAGGTGAGAGAATGCCGGATATAGATTTATTTAGTATTGTAAGTAAATATGCAAAAGCCGAAAGTTTTGATTTCACTGGATATCTAATGTATAAGGATAAGGAAGTAGCAGAAATTAAAGATACAAACTTTGTAAAATCTTTTGATGATAATTTATTACCTGGTGTTCTTAATGATAAAGCATTAGAAAAAAGCTGGTACTCAACCTCATTTACTAAGAATAATTACAAACCTATATTAAATGAATATAATTATGAAATGCCAAATATAAATTTTGATAGCATAAAATTAATTATAAGTAATACACTTAAGGGTTTTCCGAGTTTGGAAAGTGATGCTGAATTCAAAAATGTAGTACTTAAAATAATAGAGAATAATTATAATGAATTGTTAAATTAGAAGTCAATAAAATTTAAACTGACTAACATGGCTAAGAATTTCAATGAAGAAATTCACAATAACAATTAATTGTGTTAGAATAGTGAGAGTAAATAAGGAAGTATAACAATTAGTTTTATACTTCCTTTATTATTAAGGAGGAAATTTACGGATGAATAAAATTTCAGATGATATCTTATTTAAGGTTGAAAAGCCAAGTAGATATACAGGCGGGGAATTAAATGAAGTTGTTAAAGACCCAAAAGAAGTTGACATAAGATTTGCATTTTGCTTTCCAGATGTTTATGAAGTAGGAATGTCTCATTTAGGGAGCAGAATACTTTATCATACTATAAATCAAAGACCAGATACATATTGTGAAAGAGCATTTGCACCATGGCCAGACATGGAGGAGCAAATGAGAAAAAATAATATACCATTATTTACATTGGAGACTAAAGATTCTTTAAAAGAATTTGATATTTTAGGATTCACTCTTCAATATGAAATGAGCTATACAAACATTTTAAATATGCTTGACTTATCAGGGGTTACCTTAAGAGCATCAGAAAGAGGAGAAGATGAACCTTTAGTTATGGCTGGAGGACCTTGTGCATATAATCCAGAGCCACTTTATGACATCGTTGATTTCTTTGAAATTGGTGAAGGCGAAGAAATGATGGACGATGTTTTAGAGGTTTATAAGAATTATAAAGATAAATGGAATAAGAAAGAATTCTTAAGAGAAATATCTAGAATTCAAGGGATATATGTACCTTCATTATATGATGTTATATATAATGAAGATAATACAATAAAAGAATTTAAGCCAAAGTATGAAGATGTACCAAAGACTGTAAGAAAGAGAATTATTAATAACTATACTAAGGTAGATTTTCCTACAGAAATAATAGTTCCTTATACTGAAATTGTACATGATAGAGTAGTATTAGAATTATTTAGAGGATGTACAAATGGATGCAGATTCTGCCAAGCAGGTATGATTTATAGACCAGTTAGAGAAAAATCCAGAGAAGATTTAAAAGAACTTGCAAGAAAATTAGTTAAGAGCACTGGATATGAAGAAATTTCTCTTTCATCTTTAAGTACTTGTGACTATTCAGATATAAAAGGCTTAATAACAGATTTAATAAATGAACATGAAGATAATAGGGTTGGTATAGCACTTCCTTCAATTAGAGTTGATGCTTTTTCAGTTGACTTGCTTAAAGATATTCAAAAGGTAAGAAAAACTGGATTAACTTTTGCTCCAGAAGCTGGATCTCAAAGAATGAGAGACATAATAAATAAAGGGCTTACAGAAGAAAAAATACTAGACGCAGCAACAAGTGCTTTTGAAGCAGGTTGGAAGACTTTAAAGCTTTACTTTATGGTTGGACTTCCATATGAAGAATTAGAAGACTGCAAAGGCATTGGAGAATTAGCGGAAAAAATGGTGTATAGATATAAGCAAGTACCTAATAAGGTAAACAATAATAAGGGCTTAAGACTTACAGTAAGTACTTCAATCCTTGTACCAAAGCCATTTACTCCATTCCAATGGTCACCAATGGCTAAGTTTGAGGATGTTACTGAAAAGATCAAAGCAGTTAAATCTTCAATTAAGTCTAAGTGCATAGTTTATAATTACCATGAACAAAAGACATCTGTAATGGAATCTGTTTTTGCAAGAGGAGACAGAAGATTATGTGATGTTTTAATAAAGGCCTTTGAAAAAGGTGCTAGATTTGATGGGTGGGATCAATACTTTAAATTCGATATATGGATGGAAGCTATGGAAGAATGTAATTTAAGTCCTGATTTCTATGCATATAGAGAAAGAAGTTATGATGAAGTATTGCCTTGGGATTTCATTGATATTGGAGTTAATAGAAAATATTTAGAAATAGAAAATGAAAAGGCTAAAAAAGTGGAATTAACACAAAACTGTAGAGAAGGCTGTACAGGTTGTGGATTCGATGTAAACTTTAAAGATGGGAAGTGTTTTGAAGGTGCGATACTTAACTAAATTTACTAAAGAAGAAAATATTAAGTTCATATCACATTTAGATGTGCTTAAAACTATTCAAAAAAATATTAGAAGAGCTGGATTACCTATAGAATATTCACAGGGGTTTAATCCACATATGAATACTTCAATAGCACAACCACTATCTGTAGGAGTATATTCAAGTGGTGAATATATGGATATGGTGCTTACAACTGAAGTAGATGAAAAGGAAATTATAGATAAATTAAATGAAACAGCACCAAGTGGAATAAAGTATATAAGTGCTACAGCAATTCCTTATAAAGAAGGAGAAAAGAAAGTACCACAAGCTATGGCATTAATCGATGCAGCTAGATATATTATAAAAGTTAAGTATTCTAATACTACTAAGTTAGAAGAAGAAATGGATAAGTTATTAGAAGTTAAAGAATGGATAACTATAAAGAAAACTAAAAAAGGTGAAAAAGAAGTTGATATAAGAGCTTTTATTAAGGAAATAAGCTTTTGGATAAAAGATGAGTATTTAGTATTAAATGTAGTAATAAGCACAGGAAGTAGAGAACACTTAAGTGCAGACTTACTAGTAAGCTACATTCAAGAAAAAACATCAAATGCTATGGTAGATTATTTTGTTAATATAAAAAGAGAAGAAATGTATTTCTATAAAAATGATAAACTTATGCCACTTGGTTCAGTTAAGAGTTACACCTATAAAAAGAGCAGCTATGCTGCAACAACGGAACTTAAATAAAAAGAGCAGCTATGCTGCAACAACGGAACTTAAAATGAGTTAAGAGTTTAGTTAGGAACTCTTCCTTTAAGAGTTATGTCTCTTCTTTTGGAAGAGTTCTAAAAGTTTAGAGTAATAAATAATATGAGTTTGAAAAATAATAAGCTGATGTTTGTAATTCTTAACTTGCTTATTGAAATATTGATTTATAGCGTTTATATTTTCAGTTGTACATTTTACATAGAATTTAATCTTCAAACCAAAACTGTAAACTGCCCACATGGTATTCTAAAAGGCATAAACTGTAAACTGGAAAGGCCGGTGTTTAAGAGTGAAAGAAATTTTTATTGAGAGAAGAGAAAAGATTTTAAGAATAGCTATTAAATCTAATAATGAATTGATTGAAAGTATTGTTGAAGAAAATAATAATGAGCCAATAATTGGTGAGATCTATAAAGGAAAAATAAAAAATATTCTCCCAGCTATAAATTCTATTTTTGTGGATATTGGATTAGATAAAGAAGGTTACATGTATTATAGTGAAGAATTAAAAGCTAAAGGCATCAAGAAAGGTGAAGAAATATTAGTTGAAGTAATTAAAGAACCTATTAATGATAAAGGTGCTAAATTATCTTCGAAGGTTTCAATTCCCGGGAAATATGTTGTATTAAATTGCTATGAAAAAGGAATAAATTTTTCAAAAAGAATAGAAGATAATGAAAAAAAGAATATTATTTTAAACAACATTAAACCTTTAGAAAATGTTAGTATAACAATAAGAACTGAAGGCATAAATGTAGATTTAGTAGAGCTTAATGATGAAATAAATAAGCTTTATAAGGAATTTGAAAATATAGATAATAAAATGAAGCATTCGCTAGGTCAGAAAAAACTTTACGGAGAAGACTTAAGTTTAATAAAGATATTAAACAATTCAGATAAAAATGAAACTACTAAAATTTATGTAGATACTGATATTGACTTTGAAAAAATAGAAATGTTTGTAAGTGGGAAAGAAAATGTCAAATTAGAAAAACATGATAATTTTAGAAATCTTTTTGACTTCTATGGATTAGAAAAGGAATTATTAAAATTAAGACACAATAAAGTGAATCTACCTTGTGGAGGATACATAGTAATAGATAAAACAGAAGCTATGTATGTAATTGACATTAATACAGGAAAGAATATAAAGGAAAGAAATTTTAATAAGACAATTTTAGAAACTAATTTAGAAGCAGCTAAAGAGATAGGAAAGCAAATACGACTTAGAAATTTAAGTGGAATTATAGTTATAGATTTTATTGATATGAGGGATAAAAGTCAAAAAGATATTGTAATGGATGCGCTTAAGGAAAGTTTAAAATCAGATAAGGGTAATATAAAGATATTTCCTTTTACCCAATTGGATTTAGTTCAAATCGCAAGAAAAAGACAAGGAAAAAGTGTATATGAGTATATGGAAGAAAAGTGTACCTTGTGTAAGGGAAGAGGAATGATTTTAAAGTTATCGTATATTGCAGGTTTAATTAAAAATGACATAGTAAGAATGAAAGAAGAAAATTCTATAAGCTGCTTTCATATAGAATTAGATAATATTTATAAAGATAGAGTTAATGAAGATATGTTTAATTTTATTAGAGAAATAGAAGCTTTAGATAAAGAAATATATTTAACTTATGTAGATAATATAGAAGGATATAAGATTGAACCGTTAATCTTCCAAGGGCAAAAAGATAATTTAAAAGATTATAAAGTTTCTGTTATTGAAAAATACTAGAAAGATACACACCTTTAAAAAGAGCAGCTCTGCTGCAATTAGGATCATCTCTTTAAAAAGATCAGCTCTGCTGCAATACGGAACTATTCTGCAATTAGGAATATTTTTAATTTTTGACATGTTAAGGATATCCAAAGCAAGAATTAGATATATGCGGAACTTACCGAAATTAAACACATATTTATTACAGCGGACTAATGAAATTTTCGCTGGATGGGTTCTAAGTGGAAGGATGCACCCATTTCTGCATGTTCCTAAAGTAAATTTATGACAAGCAGAAAGTGGAACAACCTTCCACTAATAACCATCACAGCTTAATTTCATATGCCGCTTGCACAAATATGTATCTAATTTCTAGTGTAGTGTTACGATTATAACTTCTCAATAATACACATATATTACATTTATAAGTTTGATTATTTATTTGGATATCTATATTTCTAAAAAAATACACAATTATAAAAAGGAGTTGTTAATACAGCTCCAATTTTTTTGCAAAAATTTTTTAAAAAAGATACACACCTTTAAAAAGAGCAGCTCTGCTGCAATTAGGATCATCTCTTTAAAAAGAGCAGATCTGCTGCAATTAGGATCATTTATAAAAAGGAGTTATTAATACAGCTCCAATTTTTTTTTGCAAAATTTCTTTAAAAAAAGATACAACGTTTACATCGACAGTGTTATAATATATATATAAACAAGTATATAATTAAGGGAGGAATAAATATGTTAGGTATAGTTATTCTTTTATGTCTTGTATTAGTTGCTTGTAATGCTTTCTACGATACAGATACAACTCAGCAAAATATGACTGAGATTAAATCAAAATCAAACAAATGATATTAAATAATTTAAATTTTAATTATATTTATAATATAGATCTTTAGCACATAATTTGTAAGCAATTACCACCTTACAAAAATATGTGCTACTTTTTTGTAAGGTGGTAATTGCTTAATATGTGATATTCATGGGGCACATTAATACATATTATAATTTCTTATTTTTTCTGTTAATATTGAATTATCTAACTTTTAATTATTTCATGTATCTATATACCAATTCATAACATCTGCTTTGAGTTGAATACGACAAAGATGCTTGGTATCCTATTTTCCCTAGTTGGCTTCCAACGCCTTGTAATTCTTCAGATTTTTTAGCCCTATTTTCTTTTTGTGTTATCCATAGAGTTTCTTCTTTGTTTAATCTTTTCATTTCATCAGATGATAATTCTTGTCCTAATAAACCATAGATTTCATTTAATTCTTTATCCCATTCATTATATTCTTTATCTGTTAGGACTAACATATCATGAGTTACACCAGACTCCGCATTTTTATATTCTTGAGATGACTGTATTTCTCTTTCTATGCTATCTAATTTATTCTTATAGTCTTGCTTATTAGCATTTATTTTAATCTTTGAATCTGTCATGTAATTATTCACTAATTCGTAACATCTATCTTTGGTTGACTGGTATAAAGATGAATTGTATGCGACAAGTTCAAATGTTCCACCTTTATAATCTGATGCTGATTTATTTGCTGAAGCTTCTTTCTGATTTATCCACTTAGTTTCTTCGCCTTGTAGATTTTTCATTGTGTTTTGAGGTAATTGCTCTTTTAATAAATTATAAATTTCATTTAATGCTTCATCATACTTTTCATAGGCTTCACCATAATAACTTCGCATAGCATTTGTTATTCCTTCATCTGAAGCTTTCTTTTCTGGTAAATTATCTAATTGCTTTTGTATGAAATCTAATCTTCCTAGAAATTCTTCACGTCTACCATCTATTTTATCTGCTGTTGTTGGTAATGATGACTCAGTATTACTTGTGCTGCCAGTTACTTGCTCATTTTGTTCTACTTTATCTGAATTATTTTGAGCTATTTTAGTATTATTACTAGCGCATCCAACTAATGTATTAAGTGATAATACTATTGAGACAATAATTACAGTTTTTTTATATTTCATTATTATTATTCTCCTTCAGAATACTCTGTTTATTTATAATTTATATAAGTATAATTAAAAAAGTAAAATATTATCAAGGATTTTTCTTCTTTATTAAACGCATTACTTTTTATTGCCTCTAAATCCTCATATGTTATATTATAACTCATATATGAAAGAATTAACTCGTGTATGATGTTATATATATCATCTAAAATTAATATAGCACTTATGAAGTTTCTCTTTTTTTGTTTTTTCACGACGATAATATGTTAATTATAGAAGATAAATCTGCAGGATAAAGGATTTCTTATTGTAACTCTATTAATTGACTAAAAAATAATATATGATTTTTTCTTTACACAATGAAAGAAATATGGTAAACTGGATTTTGTGAACCGCACACGTAAGGTTTTTTTAGAGAACAAAGTTAAATCTTTGTACCAAAAGTGGCGAGACCGTTATGAGGAGGTGTTTTAATGTACGCAGTATTAGCAACAGGAGGAAAACAATACAGAGTTCAAGAAGGAGACGTAATATACGTTGAAAAATTAAGCGCTGATGTTGACTCAACAGTAGAATTAAATGAAGTTTTAGCTGTAGGAACTGAAGAAGGTATCAAAGTTGGTACACCAGTTGTTGAAGGAGCTAAAGTTGTAGCTAAGGTTGCAGCACAAGGTAAGGCAAAGAAGGTTATAGTTTTCAAGTATAAGTCTAAAAAAGACTATAGAAGAAAAAATGGACATAGACAACCTTACACTAAGCTAGTAATCGAAAAAATCGAAGCTTAATATTATGATTAGTGTCAAAATTAATCAACACAAAGATAATATTGTTGGTTTTATAATAGATAATCATGCTATGCCAGCTGATCGTGACTTTCAAAATGATGTTGCATTAGTAGGTGAGGCGTTTGATATGGTATGCAACTCTGTATCAGTACTTTCTCAAAGTGTGGTTATTGGTTTGGATGAAGTTTTAATGCTTAATTCAACATATGAAATCAGTGATGGATACTTAAAACTAGATCTTCAAGATTTTAATCAAGAAGAAATAGAACAAGCGCAAGTTTTACTAAAAACTTTTGAAAAAAGCTTGGAAAGTGTTATTTTAAGTTTGGATGAAACTTTTGGATGCAAAAGACGTAGAGAATATATAACTTTAATGAAAGAGGAGGTGTAGTCACATGCTAATTATGAACCTTCAATTATTCGCTCATAAAAAAGGGGTTGGTAGTTCTAAGAATGGTAGAGACTCTGAATCTAAGAGATTAGGAGCTAAATCTGCTGATGGAGAATTTGTTCTAGCTGGAAACATTCTTTATAGACAAAGAGGAACTAAGATCCACCCAGGTGAAAATGTTGGAAGAGGTAAAGATGATACTTTATTTGCTAAGATCGATGGAATTGTTAAATTCGAAAGACTTGGTAGAGATAAGAAGAAAGCAAGTGTTTACCCAGTAGACGTTGAAGCAATAGCTGAATAATTATTAAGAAATAAAGCACTCTTAATTTAAGAGTGCTTTTTTATATGATATGATATAATGAGATAAGATTTTATACATATGAAGAAAAGTTATACAATGATTATTAGAAGCATATTTACATAATAATTAATTTTTAATATATAAGTTCTAATTAAGATTATACATCTCAATTCAAGAAATCCTGAAGGAATTCTTTATTGATTGATAATTGAACAATGATAATTGGAATATATATTACGTTGTAGAGAGAATATATTATATTGTGATTAGGAAGACTTTAATTATTGTAGTAATTATTAATAGGAAAAATATATAAAGAAAGGTGATTATATATGTTTATAGATAAAGCCAAGGTTTTTGTTAAATCAGGAAAAGGCGGCGATGGTGCTATTTCATTTAGAAGAGAAAAATATGTACCATTAGGCGGTCCTGATGGTGGTGATGGAGGAAAAGGCGGAAGCATAATTTTCCAAGTTGAGACAGGTATAACTACATTGATGGATTTTAAATATAAAAAGAGATTTATTGCAGAACCAGGTGAAAATGGTGGAGGCCAAAAGTGCTATGGTAAAGATGGTCAAAGTCTTTACATTAAAGTACCAATGGGAACTATCATAAGAGAAGCTGAAAGCAATAAAATAATTGCAGACCTTTCTCATAAAGGTCAAGAATTAGTTCTACTTAGAGGTGGAAAAGGTGGAAAGGGTAATGTTAAATTTGCTACACCTACAAAGCAAGCACCTCATTATGCTGAACCAGGAATGCCAGGAGACGAATTAAACATAGTATTAGAATTAAAGTTACTTGCTGACGTTGGACTTTTAGGCTTCCCTAACGTTGGAAAATCAACATTTCTTTCTATGACAACAAAGGCAAAACCAAAGATTGCAAATTACCACTTCACAACATTAAATCCTAATTTAGGAGTAGTTGCTGTAAATGGCATTGAACCATTTGTAATGGCAGATATTCCAGGAATAATTGAAGGAGCAGCAGAAGGTGTTGGTCTTGGAATACAATTTTTAAGACATATTGAAAGAACAAGACTTTTAATTCATGTAGTTGATATTTCAGGAATTGAAGGAAGAGAACCTTTTGAAGACTTTGTAAAGATCAATGAAGAATTGAAAAAGTACTCTGTTAAGCTTTGGGATAGACCACAAATAGTAGTAGCTAATAAGAGCGATATGCTTTATGATGAAAGCGTATTTGAAGACTTTAAAAAGAAAGTTCAAGAAATGGGCTTTGATAAAGTGTTTAAAATGTCAGCAGCTACAAATGAAGGTGTTGAAGCTGTAATGAAAGAAGCAGCAAGAATGCTTAAAGAAATTCCAATTAAGGAATTAGAAATTGCAGAAGATGAAATGTATATCCCAGAAGAAAAGAGATTTACTTATGAGATTACTGTTGAAAACAATGCAGAAGAAGGTTATGATGTTTACGTAGTTGAAGGTACATTTGTAGACAGATTATTAAGCGCTGTTAATGTAAATGATGCTGACTCATTAAGATATTTCCATAAAGTTCTTAGAAACAAAGGTATCTTTGATGAACTTAGAGAAATGGGAATTAAAGATGGAGATATGGTAAGATTAAACGACTTTGAATTTGAATACGTACTTTAATCAGTTAAGAGGTAGGAGTTAGGAGTTGAGGTAGAAAAGCCTACGGCTTTTCAAAAATATAATTTAGAAATTACGAAGTAATTTCATCCACAACTCATAACTCAAAACTTATAACTATATCAAACCCCCTGGGATAATTAAATTAATACAACATGATATGTTGAGAAAGAATTTAGGAGGAACATAAAAATGATAACAGGAAAACAAAGAGCTTATTTAAGAGGCTTGGCTAATAATTTAACACCTATATTTCAAATTGGTAAAAATGGTGTTGAAGAAAACTTTTTAATACAACTTAAGCAGGCATTAGAAGCTAGAGAGTTAATAAAGATAAAAGTTCTAGAAAATAGTGGCTTAGATACTAGAGAAACTTCAGATATGATTTGTAAAGCAATTAAATGTGAAGGAATTCAAGCAATCGGAAATAAAATAGTTTTATATAAGCAATCAAGTAATCTTAAAAAAAGAAAAATTGAATTACCAACTAAATAAATTTAATATTGTTGGGAACAACTAATAAAAGAAGCTAGATAAAAATAGCTTCTTTTTTAAAATTTAAGATAATATAAATAATATTTTAAGTCCTTCATGATATAATGAAAAAGGAAATTTAATCTAAAAATGAATTAACTTTTGGAGGAAAGCTTATGAAACGGTATGGTATAATAGGTGGGACATTTGATCCTATTCATTATGCACATTTATATATAGCTTATGAAGCTAAGGAACAATTAGATTTAGATGAAGTTATTTTTATGCCAGCAGGAAAACAGCCATTTAAACTTAATAATATAGTTACAGATTCAGAATTGAGATATGATATGGTTAAAGCTGCTATAGAGCCTTTTGATAATTTTTCTGTTTCTAAATATGAAATAGATAAAGGTGGAATTAGTTTTACTTATGAAACCCTAGAATATTTTAAGAGAAGGGGCATTAATGAAGATGAAGAAAGTGAATTGTTTTTTATAACAGGAGCTGATTGTCTTCTTAATATTGAGGAATGGAAAGAGGTTGAAAAAATATTTTCATTGGCAACTCTTGTTGTATTTTCAAGAGAAGGTATGAGTCAAACGGAAATAATAAATAGAAAAAAAATAATAGAAAACAAATTTAATAAAAAGATTATTTATTTAGAGC
This sequence comes from Clostridium sp. YIM B02555, assembly GCF_022320955.1. Classification (NCBI taxonomy): domain Bacteria; kingdom Bacillati; phylum Bacillota; class Clostridia; order Eubacteriales; family Clostridiaceae; genus Clostridium; species Clostridium sp. YIM B02555. The sequence goes on from NZ_JAKJJY010000016.1 coordinate 16,813, forward strand.
TTAATAAATTAGAAATCTCTTCAACAGAAATAAGAGAAAGAGTAAGTCAAAATAAGAGAATTGATTTTTTTGTACCTAAAAAGGTAATGGATATTATTTCAGAGAATGGTTTATATAACAAATAAGAATATTTTAGTGGTGGAAATAACAGTAATGAAAATTTTAAAATATTTATATTGTAAAAAGGTTGAAGACTTAAGGCTTTTCAAAGGAAATCACTAATCATTGATAATTGAAATATATATTTAATTAAATTACTAGATATAGGAGGAGAGGCATTTGTTATCTATAGAAGAAATGAAAATATATCTTAAGGAAAATTTAATGGAGAAGCGTTATATTCATACTTTAGGAGTAGCAGAGACAGCAAAAAAATTAGCAAAATTAAATGGCGTTTCTGAAGAAAAAGCTGAAATTGCAGGTCTTGCACATGATGTTGCAAAAAATTTATCTATAGAAAAAATGAAAAATATAATAGAACAGAATGGAATTATTTTATCAAAAATAGAAGAGAATAATCCTAGCTTATGGCATAGTATAATAGCTCACATAGAAGCAAAAGATAAGTTAAAAATTGAAGATGAAGAAATTTTAGATGCAATAAGATGGCATACTACAGGAAAAGAAAATATGTCAACCTTAACTAAAATTATATACATAGCAGATATGATTGAACCAGGCAGGAAGTTTGAAGGAGTTGAAGAACTTAGAAAAGTTACTTTTGAAGATTTAGATAAAGGTGTTTATGCTGGATTAAATGGAAGTTTAAAGGTTTTGTTAGCAAGTAACCTATTAATAGATGACAATACTATAAAGGCAAGAAATTATTTCTTATTTAATAGCAATGTCAAAGCGTAGAGTGAAATACTATATTATGTTAGTCATAATGTGTTTCAAGAGGTGAAAATATGAGGAGAAGACAGAAAAGTAAAAATAAAATTTTATGGTTTTTAAATATATTTAGAAAAGACAATGATTCTGTGTCAGTAAAAGAGAAAATAGCTCTTGGAGTAATATCACTTATAATAACATTTATTATATTCTCAATTCTGTCAGGGGCATATGCACTAATGAAGATTGGTAGTAAATCAATGCCAAGCAGTATAAAGGCAGCATCAGATAAGCCAGTAAATATTTTGATTTTAGGAACAGATATAGGAAACGTAAAGCAGGTTGATAATCAAGGAGACAAGCGGACAGACACCATAATGGTTGCTAATTATAATCCACAAAATAAAACCTTACATATTGTATCAATTCCAAGAGATACTTTAATAAATGTAAATGGCAAAAATGCTAAAATAAATGCGGCTTATGAAATTGGAGGTTATCAAAAGATTAAATCAGAAGTCGAAAACATATTGAATGTAAATATAAATTATATGGTTAAAATTGATTACAATGCCTTTGATGAAATTATTGATGCCATTGGAGGGGTTGATATGGAAATTGATAGAAATATGATTTATGATGATGAAGCTCAAAATTTACATATTAATTTTAAAGCAGGAGAAACAGCTCATTTAGATGGAAAGAAAGCAGAAGAATTCTTTAGGTGGAGAAAGAATAATGATGGAAGTGGATTTGCTAATGGTGATTTGGATAGAATAGAAAATCAGCATAAATTTATATCAAGCGTTGTTAGTAAATGTACAAGTCCTTTAATAATATTCAGAATGCCAGGCATAATGTCAGCGATAGGCAATAATGTGGAAACTAATATGTCATCTTTTGAGGTGTTAAGCTATGGTACTAAATTCATGGGGTTGAAAAAAGATAATGTGATAATGAGTACGGTTGCAGGAACACCAAAAACTTTAAATGGACAATCATATTTGATTATTGATAAGAATGCAAATAAGAGTTTATTATCATCACTTGCATCATCAGAAGTACCATCATCTTCAAAGAATTTAACTTCAAGTGAATCAAAGAGTGATATTAAGATAAAAATAATAAATGGAACTAAAACTAGTGGCTTAGCAGCTAAAGCAGCTGAAAAATTAAAGAATGCTGGATATACAAAGGTTGATACTGGAAATGGTGAAGCAAGTGAGAAAAGCGTTGTACTTTCAAATGATAGTGAAAATGTAAATGAAATAAAGCAAGTTTTGAATATTAATGAAGTTAATAAGAAGGAAAATAAGTCTGAATATAATGATTATGATGTGATTATAATTTTAGGAAAGAAAAATAATTAAGTTAAAAATTATACAAGGAGCAGATAAGCTGAATGAGTATTTTAGAAAAACATGTTGATAAAATAGAACAAGGAACTAAAATAAGAGAATATTTAAAAACAGAACTTGGATTATCTACGAGATTAATTAGAAGTGCATCTATTAATCAAAAGATATTTGTTAATGATAAAGTAGTAAAGATGAATAGAGTGCTAAATCCTGGAGAAATAATAAAAATTGATTTAGCAAAAGATGAAAGTCAAGATATAGCTCCAGAAAAAATGGATATAGATATAGTATATGAAGATGAAGATATATTGGTGGTTAATAAGAAGCCTTTTATGGTGGTTCATCCTACAAAAAGCTATCAAAGTGGAACGCTTGCTAATGGAGTTATTAATTATTTTAGGGAAAGTGGCCAAAACTATATAGTTCGACTAGTTTCTAGATTAGATATGAATACTTCAGGTCTTATAATTATTGCAAAAAATCAATTTTCTCATGGAATGTTATCAAAAGAGATGACTGAAAATAAAGTGGAGAAAAGATATTTAGCAATAGTCCATGGAATAATGAAGGAAAAGCAAGGGACAATTGATCTACCTATATATAAGCCAGAAGGAATTGAAATGGGGACTCGCAGGGTTATAGATGAAAGAGGTCAAAGAAGCATAACTCACTATAAAGTTGTAGAAGAATTTAAAGCTGCAAGCTTAGTGGAATGCAAGCTTGAAACTGGAAGAACTCATCAAATAAGAGTTCACTTAAGCCATTTAGGACACTCTATATATGGGGATGTGTTATATGGAGATGGAGATAATGAAGGAGATTTAATTAAGAGGCAGGCATTACATGCATATGGCTTAAACTTCAAATCACCAAGAAGTGGAGAAGAACTGGCACTTAGAGCAGAACTTCCAGAGGATATGAAAGAGTTAATTAGTAAGTTAAAATAGATAATGTATAGATATTAAACGCAAGAATTATACTTATGCAAAACATACCTGAATCAGATACATATTTATTACAGCGGACTAATGAAATTTTCGCTGGATGGGTTCTAAGTGGAAGGTTGCACCCATTTATGCATGTTCCTAAAGTAAATTTATGACAAGCAGAAAATGGAACAACCTTCCACTAACAACCATCATAGCTTAATTTCATATGCCGCTTGCACAAATATGTATCTAATTTCTAGTGTAGTGTTAAGATTATAATTTCTCAATTATGCATGTATATTCCATTTATATTATTTTTAAATTGTAAAGCAGTCAAAAGTCACATTGTTCAAATGAATAATGTGATTTTTTATAGAGGACAGAAAAAATACATATAGCACTATTATCATGTAAGAGGAAGGGGGAAACAAATTGGCTTATAAGATTCTATTGGTGGAAGATGAAAAAAGGATGCAAGAGATAATCAAAGACTATTTTGAAATAAAAGAATGTGAGGTGGTTTGTGCAAATGATGGAATTGAAGCTTTGGAAGTAATGGAAAGTGAGAGTTTTGATTTAGTGTTACTAGATATTATGATGCCTAAGCTGGATGGTTTTTCAGTTTGTGAAAGAATTCGAAAAGAGAAGTTGGAAGGTTCTTTAAATAGCAGTGATATACCTATTATTTTTATCACAGCAAAAAGTGATGAAGATGAGAATCTTTATGGTTATAAACTAGGCGCAGATGATTATATTACTAAACCATTTTCATTAAAAGTATTGTATGCTAAATGTATTTCTTTGATTAAAAGATCAAAGGGAATAATGTTAGAGGACAAGCTTTATGCAGATGAGATTTGTTTGGAATGCAAAACTCATAGAGTTTATGTAGAGAATGAAGAAATATCGCTTCCTAAGATGGAGTATGATTTACTTTATTATTTCATTGTGAATAAAAATAGGATTATAGAAAGGGAACAGCTCTTAATTAAGTTTTGGGGATATGATTTTGATGGAAATGATAGAGTACTGGATACACATATTAAAAAGCTAAGAAGGGCATTGGGAGAAAGCGCACGTCATTTACATACAATCATAAAAGTTGGATATAAATTTGAGGTGAGGACTGATGAAAACTAAAAAGGCATTTAAAAGTATATTTTTAAAGACAGCTCTTATGTTTTTTACGTTTTATTTTATTGCTGTAATTGGATTTACTGGAATATACTATAAATCTAAAGTTAGTGAAAATAATGCTAAGTTTGATAATATGGAAAGTGTTTTACAAGAGCGAATATCTAGAAATATGCTTGACAATGAGTATGAAAGATTATCAGATGGAAGGACAGGATATTGGGAAGATGACCAAAACTTATTGAATAAGGATATAAATTATTTGACAAGTTTAAATAGCGAATTAACAGATTTTACATCAGCATTTAGTAAAGAGATGTTTTCAAGAGCTTATTTATATGATGAGAATTTCAATATTCTAGCAAGATCTAGAAATATGTTGATAGTTGGAGAAGAAGAAATTGAAAAATCTAATACAGACCATTGTAATATAAACAGATATATTGATTTAGATAAGTATTTATCAGAAGATGAAAAGATAGAATTTCTTAAAATTTATAATCAAAGGAGTAAAACAAAAAAATATTTCATTAAAGGACAAGGATATATTAAGGGAAATGAAATAATACCACAAGTATTAGAAATTTACGAGAGCATAATAGATGAACCAGTTAATGCAGATGAAGGTATAGAAAGAGGAGAGAAAGTTAAAACATATAATTTTAATATTCAGGGAGTAGATGGATTAAAAAAAATAGATATAGTTAATTATTTTGATTTTCATTTGGAAGTTGCATATAGTAGAGATATTTATAATGTAAGCAATAGTAGTGATTTATATAGAAAAGTTTTTCAAAAGTATAGCAATTTTAAAGAGTATAATGAGGATGAAATAAGAAGTTTAGAGGATAAGAAGGGACATAGTATATGTAAACTTAATACAAGTGAAAGCTTTTTTAAAGTTAACTACGAGTATATTAATACTTTATTTATAAATGGGCATGAATATTATGTATGTATAAAGGCAGACTATTATCCATGGGAGGATATAATTCCAAAAGCCATACCATTGTATTTAGTTTCATTTATAATGGTTCTTGCCATGACAGTAATATTATCAAAAGCTTTAAACAAGACATATGAAAAGCAGGAAATGATAGAGAAAAATAGACGAGAACTTACAAGTGCTATAGCTCATGAATTAAAAACTCCTCTAGGAATTATAAGGACCTATGGAGAAGGTCTTAAAGAAAAGATAGCAGAAGATAAAAGGGACAAGTATTTAGATGTAATAATAGATGAAACCTATAAGATGGATAAGATAGTTTTGGAAATGCTGGATTTATCTAAAATGGAAGCTAAAGCATATGAATTAAAATTAGAAGAGTTTTGTTTAAATGATCTTATTAAAGAAATTTTAAAGAAACATGAGAAAATATTTATGGACAATAGCCTTCATATAAGTTATTCGGCAGATAAAGTATATAATTTAAGTGCTGACTATATGCTTATGGAGAGAGTTATAAATAATCTGCTTTCTAATGCTGTATATCATACGGAAGAAAACAAAACAATAAGTATAACATTAAATAATAATATTTTTAATATTGAAAATGAAGGTCAGCATATTCCAAAAGATAAAATAAATTTAATATGGGATACTTTTTATAGAGCTGATAGCTCAAGGGATAGAAGTGAAAGAAGAACAGGTATTGGATTAGCTATAGTTAAAAATATTTTACAGCTTCATAGTTTAAGTTATGGTGTAGAAAACTCAGAGATTGGAGTAAAGTTTTGGTTCAAATTTTCTAGTGTTTAGTTAAGAAAACATTATTGAAGCAAAATAAATCAAGAAGATAGTAGTTTGAAATTGAATTGATCTACTATTTTCTTGATCGTCTTTATTTAAAATAAGATTCCATAAAATTTTTTGATAACTTAAGAAATTCGATTAAAGCAGGAGAAATCCATTTATCCTTATGGTAAAGAACTTGAGAAATTATTTGGAAATCTGGACCTGACCAATTTAATGGAATAAGCTTTCCACTATTTATTTCATCTTCAACTGCAACCTTTGGAAGGAGTGTTATGCCAAGGCCACTCATTGTAAATTGTTTAATAGCTTGCACACTGCCAGTTTCTAATGCTACGTTTGGTTTCACATTGCAGTTAGTTAGGATATTTTCTAAAGCAGCTCTATAACTACAACCTGTTTCTGTTAAGATAAGAGGTTCATTTTCAATATCCGCTGGTAATATTGCTTTCTTATTTATAAGTGGATGTCCTGGATAAGCTAATAAAAGCATGGGTTCAGGAATTTCAACTTCTGATATAAACTCATCTGAATCTATTTTTATCCCTAAAGAAAATGCCACATCAATGATATTGTCAGCTAAAAAATACCTGAAATCTGAGCAACTTCCGAATTTTAAGGAAACTTCAACTTCCGGATAAAGTCTTTTATATTCTTTAAGTATTTCAGGCAGTCTCAATACACATAAAGATTCAGCAGCTCCAATAGTTAAAGTTCCACTTGGAGTTTCTTTGTTAAAAACAGTATTTTTTATATCATTTGATAATTTTAACATTTGCTTTGCATAAGGCAAAAGTTTTTTGCCTTCATGTGTTAGAGTTACGTTTTTACCTATTCTTTCAAAAAGTTTTACTTCAAGTTCATTTTCAAGAAGTTTAATTTGAGTAGTTACACTAGATTGAGCATAACCTAAGGCTTCAGCAGCTTTAGTGAAACTTTGAAACTTGCTTATTGCTAGGAAGGCATTAAGTTGTTTAAAATCCATAGAATCATCTCCATCAAAAAAATTGATTATAATAATAGAAATTATCAATTTTACTAATATATGTATAAATGATATCATATCTATAAGTGATAAGCAAAATTAATTTTGAGGGGTGTTTTTAATGAACAAGAAATTAAAGGTTGGAATAATAGGAGCAACAGGTATGGTTGGACAGAGATTTGCGTGTCTATTGGAAAATCATCCTTGGTTTGAAGTAACTGTACTTGCTGCAAGTAAAAATTCAGCAGGGATAACTTATGAAAAAGCGGTTGAAAACAGATGGAAGATGAATATTGCTTTGCCTGAAAAATATAAAAATATGATAGTAAAGGATGCCTTTGAAGTTGAAGAAATCAGTAATATGGTTGATTTTGTCTTTTGTGCAATTTCATTAGATAAAGAGCATACAAAATTACTTGAAGAAGACTATGCAAAGCATGAAACTCCTGTTATTTCTAATAATTCAGCTAATAGAAATGTTGAAGATGTACCAGTGTTGATTCCAGAAATTAATGGTGAGCATGCACGAATTATTGAAAGCCAGAAGAAGCGTTTGGGTACTAAGAGAGGATTTATAGCAGTAAAGCCTAATTGTTCAATTCAAAGCTATGTGCCTCCAATAAATGCTCTTATGGAATATGAACCACAAACAATTCTTGCCTGCACCTATCAAGCAATTTCCGGTGCTGGAAAGACATTTAAAGAATGTCCAGAAATTTTGGACAATGTTATTCCTTTCATTGGTGGTGAAGAAGAAAAAAGTGAAAATGAACCATTAAAAATATGGGGACAAATAGAAAATGGAAAAGTTGTAAATGCTAAAAATCCTATTATTACAACTCAATGCATAAGAGTACCAGTAACAAATGGGCATTTAGCAGCAGTTTATGTAAGCTTTAAGAAAAAGCCTTCAAAAGATAAAATAATAGAGTTATGGGAAAATTTTAAAGCACCAGAAGTAGTTTTAAATCTACCAAGTGCTCCTAAAAAGTTTTTGAAATATTTTACTGAGGAAAATAGACCTCAAACTAATTTAGATAGAGATTATGAAAATGGAATGGGAATATGTATGGGAAGATTAAGAGAAGATAAGATATTTGATTACAAGTTTGTATGTCTTTCTCATAATACCTTAAGAGGAGCAGCAGGTGGAGGAGTTTTATCTGCTGAATATTTAACAGCTTGTGGATATTTGACTTCAAAATAAAGTGATTAGTTGTCAATTATAAATGGGTCAATTAATGAAGCGGGTTCATGTTTCAAAATATAAAAGCTGGGTATATGAACTTTTTGATTCTCGCATATTGGATATTAACTTTTCCTTCAGAGAATCTTCATTAATTGAGATGTACCATATTAATTAGATCTTATATATAAATTAAGGGAAGCATAAATTTGCTTCCCTTGATTTATATATAATTAACTATTTTTTAGATTTAATATCTACGAGTTTTTTTATTCCAAATAATCCTGCTAAAATGACTGCTGCACTGCCGATATATACAGTAGGAGAAGCGTTTTCAGTTAAAGCCTTCACAGATAAATCATAATGATGTGAAGCTCCTGCCTGCAAATCAACAGTCATATAGTTTTTCCCATTAACCAATACAGTTCCCTTTAAAATATTATCATTTTTTTCAAAGGATTCTTTACTCAAATCTTTATCATCAATTTTCATTTCAGAAGTTACTGAATTTTCTTTTCCTTTAGGAACAACATAATCTATATTTTTTGAACTCAAAACTGGTATAGTGAGATTATTTGTTATTTTATATTGAGAAACTTCATCACCCTGTTTATAAAGATGAACTAAAGAATAATTATTAAATCCATAATTAAAAACAGATTGCATGTCATGGAAATTTTGATCTTTGTCAAGTGCATTTAAAAAAGCAGCTACAAGTACATGCCCATCTTTTTCAGCAGCGGCTACATAAGTGTGGTTTGACTTTGTAGTATACCCATCTTTTCCGCAGATAGCAAATTGATAAAAATATCTAGAATTTTTATTAATCAAGTAATTCTTATTATTTACTGGATAAGTTCTACTTGAATCATTTTTTAATGTTAGGGTGTAAGAAGGAGTCTGAGAGATTTCCATATATAATTTATTATTCATAGCTTCTCTTAAAAATAGAGCTAAATCATGTGCTGTAGTTATATGCTCAGGATCAGGCATACCACTAGGATTCTTGAAGTTTGTATGTGTAGCACCAAGTTCTTTAGCTTTTTCATTCATAAGTTTAGCAAATTCATCTACATTTCCTGAAATATGATCAGCCAAAGCATTTGCACAAGTATTATCAGAATGCAAAATAAGACCATAAAGTAAATCACGAACAGTTAATACATCGCCTTTTAATAAACCTACACCTGTTCCGCCTACCTTTAGATAATCCTCTTGAACAGTGACTTCGTCATCAAGCTTACACTTTTGTAAAGCAATTAGAGCAGTCATTACCTTAGTTGTTGAGGCAGGTTCAAAAGTAGACTCCTCATTTTTACCAAATAGTACTTGACCAGTAGATGCGTCAAGTAAGGCACAACCTTGAGCATTTATTTCAGGTGGAGTAGTTTCCGCTTGTGCAGTTGTATAGACGAAGCAAAATAAAAATAAAAATAATATATTAATTCTTTTTAAAATTCGTTTCATAAAATTCTCCGCATTTAATTAAAATATTTAAAGTACATTCAAATGTTATTTTACCAAAAAAAATAAAATTACGCTATATAAATTTTAAGGCTTATACAATAATGGTATAATTTGTGAAAAATTAGGGGAGAATAATTATAAAGTAAGTTTGGAAGTGAGAAATGCAATGATAGAAGAATTACTAAAAGATAAGAAAAAAGTTGGAATGCTAATATTGCTAGTTATAACTATTGTCATAATAGGAATTGTATACATTAATTCAGGATATAAAGAATTAAGAAAAAATGATACAGAAAGTATTTTTAAAGAAGATACTGCAGCTAATTCAAATATGAATGATAATAAGCAAGAAAGCAATAAAAATAGTAGTTCAAAGAATAATATAAAGCAAAGTAAAGCAGAATCAGTTTCAAATGTAGATAAAAATAATGAAGACAAAAATATAGTAGTGGAAATCAAAGGAGAAGTCAGAAAACCTGATGTGTATACATTGCATGAAGATGCTATAGTAAGAGATCTTATTGAAATGGCAGGTGGACTTACAGAAAATGCTGATTTAACTAATATAAATAGGGCTAAGAAATTACAAAATCATGATTTGATTTATATAGAAAACAAAAATGGAGCAAAAAGAGATTTACAAAATACAAATACTAGTATTGGAAATGGAGTTAGTTCCAATGGAAAGGTAAATATAAATACTGCTACAGCCGAGGAATTAAAGAAACTAAGTGGTATTGGAGAGGTTAAAGCAAAGAATATACTTGATTATAGGCAGAAAAATGGCAATTTTAATTCAATAGAAGATATAAAAAATGTCAATGGAATTACGGAAAAAATATTTGAAAAAATAAAAGAACAATTAGAAGTTTAAAAGTATCAAGGTTATTTTAATGTGTCACTCCTGTGATAATAATTGCAAGGGAGAGCAAAAAAATATATAATAAACATGCACGTTTAATTAATGTTAATAAATTAAAACAATTATAATATAGAAGATTAACAAAAAAAGTATAATATTGACACAGAATTGTAATACAAAAGTTATAAAATTGTATTATTGATTTGCCAGGAATTAGACATAAAAGTAACAGCTATCAAATTTAAGGGGGAAATTTCATGTCTAAAAAATTAATAAGTATATTCATGAGTATAGTAGTAGCAGCATCATTGGCAGCATGTACAAATACAACTAGTAATACAGAAAAGAAAGCTGAGACAACAACAGAAAGTCAGTCTGATGAGAAGGATAAAGCTTTAGAAGGAACATGGGCAAAGAATTATTCTTTAGAGCAGACACAAAAGCTTTATAAAGATAGATTAGCTAAAATTGAAAGCATAACTAAGGAATCAGGATTAAAATATTCAAAGGATGAAAAAGTAAAAAAGGATAACGGTCAGTCAGTAAATGATAATTCAATATATTTTGACAATCCTAAACCAGAAGCTAATAAGATTGAAAGTATGTACTTTGGTATGAAGACTTATGGAGATGATTTAGCGACAGGAGACATAACCTTAAAGTTGAGTTTGAAATTTGATGGTGAAAATGCTATAAAAAATAATGATTTTGATTTAGGTAAGACCTCTTTCAAAAAATACATAGAAGCTTTTACAGGTCAAAAAGATAAAGATTATTCAGACATAAACAAGCAAATAATTGAGAAATTAAAAAATGGAGACAAACAAGTCGAGATAAATAACACTGTTGATGGTTTAAAAGAACAAGTTTTGGCCACTAAAGAGTGTATTATATATATATTATCTACTAAAAAATACAAGTTTGCTGACAGCAATGTAAGTGATGCAAGTATGGAGTAGAAATGAGGGGGAAACTTTGTTGGAAAAAGATGAAATAAAAGAAAATCAAATTGTAAACAATGAAGAAGGAACAGAAGAAACTTCATTAAATGTTGAGGAAACGAATATAACTTCAGTTATAGAAGATCAACAAGATATAGAAGTTAATGCAGAAGATAAAAGTAATGAAAAAAATTCAATTGGAGCATTATTTGCTGCAAATTTACTAGATCAATTAATAATGACTGCAGCGTCTGCAGTTTTAGTATATTTAATTGATTTAATAATGAGAACTGCTTCTGGATATATGTTTGTTAGAGATAACGGAGCGCTAATTTTGGCAGGCGGAATAATATATTTTATTTTAAACTGTATATATGCTCCAATATTAGAAAGAACAAAGCTAGAAAATACTTTTGCAAAGAAAATATTAAATTTAAATTAATTAAAAATTTTTAATAAAACTATAGAATATAAAATACTATTTTATATTCTATAGTTTTATTAAGAGGAAAATAGTATATAAGTGTTAAGTAAAACTTTTCAATCCAATTGACAATTGATAGTTGAGCATTGATAATTGAAATATCCATTAAAGAATATATATTATAGGAGTAGATGATGAAAAGAGGAAGCGAATTAAGCGTTAAAATAGAAAAAACACAATTTCCATCGACAGGAATGGGATATGCTGAGGATAAAATAATATATGTTAAGAATACTTTCCCAGGTCAAACTATTACTGGAAGAGTTAAAAAGAAAAAAGAAGAGTATGCAGAACTTAAATTATTAAGTGTTGAAGAAAAGGCTGATTATGAAGTTGAATCAGTATGCTCTCATTTCGGTCTTTGTGGAGGGTGTTCTTCACAAACTATACCTTATGAAAAGCAATTAGAATTTTTAAGTGAAGAAGTTAAGAGCTTATTCAAAGAAGCTGATGTTGATATGGGCGAATATTTAGGAATAATGGGAAGTCCTGATCAATGGGAATACAGAAACAAGATGGAATTCACTTTTGGAGATGAAGCTAAAGGTGCACCACTTTCTCTTGGAATGCATATGAGAGGAAAGTCTTTTGGAATAGTAACAGTTGATGATTGCAAACTTGTTGATGAAGATTATAGAAAAATAATAAAATTAACAGTAGAATATTTCAGAGGAATAGATTTGCCTTATTATAGAGTAATGAAGGCAGAAGGATATTTAAGACATTTAGTAATAAGAAAAGCGCAAAATACAGGTGAAATCTTAGTTAATCTTGTTACTACAACTCAAATAGATTTTGACTTGGGTGAATATGTTAAATTACTAAAGGATCAAAGTTATAAAGGAAATTTAGTATCAATATTACATACAGAAAATGATTCAAGATCTGATGCTGTAATCCCAGAAAAGGTTAATGTATTGCACGGAAAAGATTACATTAGAGAAACCTTATTAGGATTACAATTTAATATATCACCATTTTCTTTTTTTCAAACAAACACAAAAGGAGCAGAAAGTCTTTATTCAATAGTTAAAGATTTTATGGGAGATAGCCAAGATAAAGTTGTATTTGATCTTTATTGTGGTACTGGAACTATCGGCCAAATAGTAGCCCCAAATGCTAAAAAAGTGGTAGGAATAGAACTTATAGAAGAAGCAGTTGAGGCTGCAAAAGAAAATGCTAAGTTAAATGGACTAAATAATTGTGAATTCTTAGCAGGAGATGTAGCTGAAATAATTAAAACAATAAAAGATAAACCAGAAATAATAATTCTAGACCCACCAAGAACAGGAGTGCATCCTAAGGCTTTAGATTATGTAATTAAATTCAATGCACCTGAAATAATTTACGTTTCTTGTAATCCAAAGACATTAGTTACTGATTTAAAGGTATTAACTGAGAGAGGATATAAGGTGATTCAGACTAAGGTGAAAGACATGTTCCCAAATACACCTCACGTTGAGACAGTTGTTAAGCTGGCATTGAACACTTAATGAAATCAAGCAAGCGCAGATTGAATTTAGTGTGAAAGCCCGCATACCGAAGCTTGCCTGAGGTATGTGTTCCTTGTAACAATTGCTGATATCAAAGGGTTTCAAGGTTTTTAAGAAAATTTCATAGTGTGTTTTATGTTCCCCAAGACTTCGGCGTTGGGGAATTTTTGCTTTAGGGGGTCTAACTTTTACGCAGAATTAATGATTTTGAGTATTTGTATGAGTTTTGCGAAATTGTTTAATATAAATAATGTATTGTTAAACTCCTAAGTAGCTGAGTAGTTTCAATAAGTATAATATAGTTAGATGGTACTGGTGTTGGCCAGAAAATAGATTTAGAACATTGAAAGGTCACTTAAAGGCTAAAAAAATTTGGTGATGGTATTAAAGATCTGGTTTCCAAGAAATGATCTTTGATAGTTATGAAAATTATTTTGATATTATTCTAGTCAAGTCAATTAGCCGCTTTAGCAGAAATACTGTTGATTTAATAGATACAGTTAATAAGCCAGATCTTTAGGAATTGAAGTGATATTTAATCAGGAAGATGTAAGTAGCAAAGATAGAGATAGTGACTTAGTTATGGCACTATCAGCTTCACTTGCTCAATCAGAAAGTGAGTCATTAAGTGTAGCAATTAAATGGGGATTAAAGTGTGGATTTGAATCTGGAGAATCAAAGCTTTATACTCGAAAGTGTATGGCTATGGCCAGTCAGAAATAGGTGAATTAGTTATTAATGAGGAACAGGCTGAGGTGGTAAGAAAAGTTTTTGATTTGTATTTAAGTGGATATAGTATAAACATGATTATGAAGGAATTAGCATTTAACAATATAAAGTCTTCTACAGGAAAAGATATATGGTCCAAACGTACTATTCAGAAAATGCTTACAAATGAAAAGTACATAGGTAATGTAATTTTAGGAAAAACATATACTGGACAGTTCCTAATACCCAGCAAAAAATAAATTATGGAGAACAGGAACAATATTTAATGAAAGATTCTCATGAACCTATTATTATTAACGAGGTATTTCAGAAGGTTCAAGAAGAGATGAAATCTAGGAGTAATATTGAAGTAGTGAATGGGAAAACAAAAAGAAAGGGTACGCATTACAGTTCAAAGGATATAGAGAGGCAGGATACTAATTAGGTATAGAAATAAGTGCGTAGAATAGATTAACTGTTCTAAGGTAAGAATTATTATGTGAAAGATTTAAATAATAATTAGTTTAGTGTAAAATGAGATAAATATTAAGCATAGATGAGAGGAAATCGAAATGAACGGAACAAAGAGAAGTAATATTAAAATAGGAGCGACAGTTCTAGTTGTTCAAAAGCAAGATCAACGTACAGGAAAATTAACAGAAGGAATAGTGGCAAAGATACTTACCAATTCATCAGAGCATCATCATGGTATAAAAGTGATGCTTGATAATGGTATTGTTGGTAGAGTGAAAGAGATAAAGTAACAGTTATTATATATAAAAGTATGGAATATTGCTAAAAAATATAGAGAGTACAACTAGGAATTGGTACAATTTTGCGGATTTATTTAGAGTACCTATTACACGTTGAAACAGCGGTAAAGATAGTAAAGAAATAGGTTGGTATGAAAGGCTTTCAAGGATTTTAGATAAATATTGAAGTGTGTTTTATGTTCCCTCAGATTACGGTTTGAGGGGATTTTACTTTTTAGGGCTAACTTTTACGCAGAAATAGGGATACTTGCGTTAAGACCTAGGTTTTGAGTATTTGTTTATTTTGCAGTGAAAAACATACATTTCGTGCATCATATGTAAAACCTGTGCAGTATATCTATTAACAGCACAGGTTTTGCATAATCCGGAACTTTTGAAAACATGAGTTATTTAATGTTTTATAACTTAAACAAAAATCAAATCTATAAATGAATTAATTAAAGCAGTTGGATCATCTAATCCTTTTTCAGGTTCCATATGTCCAGCAGAATTAAGCTGAACAAGACCAAAAATAAATGAAGATGCTATTGCTGTTAATTGTTGTGGTGATTTACTGATAGTATGTTTTTGTTCATGTGCTTTTTCAAAACATGAATAGATTAGTCCAAACAGTTCACGTGCTGAAATGTGTAGGTCAGGATATTGATCATTGGCGAATTGTTTGCTAAACATTAGTTGATAAAGTTCTTGATTATTTATACCAAAATCATAAAAAGTATAGAAAACTTCATAAACAAGCTTTCTAGGCTCGTTTATCTATTCAATCAATTTGCAGATGCAACTTTTTAGCATTTCAAAATCTTCAGTTACAATGGCTGCAAGTAAGTCTTCCTTATTTTTGAAATATACATAAACTGCACCTCTAGATAAATTCATTTCTTTTCCAAGGTCACGCATGTTAACTGAATTAATACCACTTTTATCAATCATTTGTCTTGTGACATCGATCAGCTTTTGTTTTGTATCATTACCGTTTTTCATAGTATCCTCTTTTCTAAAACAGCAATTTTTAGTATGACGTTTTTATTGCTTAATATAGAATCAATATTGCGTATTAATTGGGAAAATGTAAGTGTTTTAAAAAGTGGTGCTTTACAGTTCCACATTACAGCATATTTTGTGTTTAGCGTAATCTTTGCATTAGGAGTAAGTTTATTTTCAGCATGGCTATATTACTACTTTCAATATGATAGAATCAAGCAGCTTACACACAGACAAAAATTAGAAAGAATGATATTAGAAAATAAATGGTATGAAGCAGAGCAAGTGCAATCAAGCAGTTTCTTCAAAGACTTACCTTCTGGAAAAACAAAGGAAAGAATAACTCATTTTTCAAAAATGTACTACAGGCTGAAAAATGGTTTGATTCATATTCAAGTAGAAATTACATTAGGTGAATATCAAGATCAACTTTTACATCTTGAAAATGGTCTATATTGTGAACTTACTGGCAAAGAATTGAAAGATTCTTATGTAGAATACACATTGCTTTATGATACAATAGCAAACAGTATTTCTATTGAAGATGTGCAGGCTGAACATGGAAAGTTAAGATTAATGAAAAATATCTACGGGGAATATGATAAACTACCTCATATGTTTATTGCAGGTGGTACTGGTGGATGAAAAAGTTATTTTATTCTCGCACTAATTGAATCTCAAAATCCTCGCTATATGTTGAAAACAAAGGCATTTAAGCAATTTCGTAGACTAAGGAGATAATTATATTTTGCATGTCGTGCTACAGTTGAACAGTTCTGCAACAGAGTATTTTTTAGAGTATAGGAATTTATATAGAGTTAATCAAGATTAATTTAAAATGTTTTTGTATAGAAAAACCATGAAATTGCTCAGGTTCATGGTTTTTTCAATAGGCTAGATTCACGTATAAGTAATTTAGGTGATATTAGGGTTATTTCATTCTGAGAATTTGGATTTTGAATTTTTTTCATTATAATTTCAGCTGCCACTTCACCAAGTTTAAATGTATCTACATCTAGACAAGTTAAGGATGGAGTGGTATAAGCAGAAAATGGTTCATTGTCAAAAGTCACAATTCCAATATCTGTGGGGCTATTTAGGCCCTTTTCTTTAAGTGCTTTAAGTACACCAAATGCAACATAATTATTTATACATAGTATGGCATCTATTTCAGGAAAATCTGATAATAATTGAAGTGTAAGTTCATAACCACTTTCCTTGTCTGAGTTGCCTTCTTTTATGTATAAATTATTTTTAGTAAAATTTAATTTAGAAAGTATGTTTTTATAACCAAGAAGCCGATTGAAAGATATTATTTCATTTGACTTGCCACCAATAAAGGCTATATTTTTATAACCTTGTTCTATTAAATGACATGTGGCCAGTTCTCCTCCTACAGTATTATTAACATCAACCCAGCTGGTACTATTCTTAAATTCCTTTGGCTGACCAATAAGTACATAAGGAAAGTTTAAACCGTTGAGTTTACTAATAATTTCCGAATTGACTATTGAGGTAGGTATTATGATTCCATCTACTTTTTTACTATATATCAATCGATTTAGAAATTCTGCTTTGCATTCTAGTGAATTTATGTTTGATAGGGTTAACTCATAGTTATTGATTCCAACTATACTTTCAACTCCACCAATAATATTATAGAAAAAGAAATCAAGAAAATATTCCTTTCTGCTAATATCTACTAGAAGACCTATATTAAAACTATTTTGGCGAGCTAGCTGCCTTGCCGAATTATTTGGAATATAGTTAAGCTCTTTCATAATGTTTCTTACTTTGAGCTTTGTACTTTCAGAAATAGATTTATGATTATTTATAACTTTGGATACCGTTGATTTAGATACATTTGCTGCGTGAGCTATATCATTTATAGTAACTTTCATTTTTAACTCCTTATGTGTGAAATTGATTATTTAAATATTATAAAACATTATTTAATTTTTTTCGATATGTACATTGTTATTAATAATATTACTATTTATTGTAAAGTATTTTAGAAATTTTTTATACTTCTATAAGTTTAGCATAATAATCTAAAAATACATATATAGTTGCACATTTCAGAGTTAAAGATTAAATTTATTTATATCATCTAAATCCTCTTAAACTCATTTAAACTTCATTCTCTAAATTGAAAAATGGATTTCCAATTGTACTCATTGCATAATTTATAAATTTGTTCACAAGCATAAAGACTATTACCTAAAATGTAGGTATTAAGTGTTATAAACTTATATTTTAATTTTTTCATAAGTCTTTTGGCATGTGCCTTATTAAAACAATATATCCGGTGGAAGTTAATACAATATATTGAAATTTATTCAATATTGCAGTATACTAAAATAAGTAAACCGGTTTCCTGAATTTGCAATATATTTAAAGAATTTGTAAGACAGAAGAATATAACTTTCTATTTCATAATATGCTTATTTGAATGAATTAATAAAAAGATGATTTTTAGTATTTTGTTTATAAGCCCAGTAGTTACAAGAAGTAAATATTTTCTGTAAAAGATTATA
Organism: Clostridium sp. YIM B02555; assembly: GCF_022320955.1. NCBI lineage: Bacteria > Bacillati > Bacillota > Clostridia > Eubacteriales > Clostridiaceae > Clostridium > Clostridium sp. YIM B02555. The sequence goes on from NZ_JAKJJY010000016.1 coordinate 35,235, forward strand.
AATTAGGAGGGAGAATTGAAAAATGGTAAAAAAAAATAAAGTATTAGCATCAATCGTGGCAGCAACTTTAGTTGTAGGAACATTTGTAGGATGTGGAGGAACAACAGCTACAAGTAACAATGCTAAAGAAATTACAGTTTGGTCACATTTGAAAGAAAAAGAGATTGCAGAGCTTACTAAAGTAGCGGAAAAATGGGGAAGTGAAAAGGGAGTTAAGGTTAATGTTGTAGATGATAAAGGGGAGATGCAAGCATATATACAAGCCGCTAATAGTTCTAAAGGTCCAGATATACTTTTTGGTGTACCTAATGATAACTTAGGAACATTTCAAAAAGCTGGTTTACTTTCAGAAGTGCCAAGTGGTTTTATAGATGAGAGTAAATATACATCTAAACAAGTAATAGATTCAGTGACTATAGAAGGAAAAAAATATGCAGTTCCATTAGCAGCTGAAACTAGTGCTCTATTTTATAATAAAGATAAAGTTTCAGAAGTACCAAAAACTATGGAAGAAGTTGTTGAATTAGGCAAAAAAGTAGGATTTGAATACGATGTAACTGATTTATACAGAAGTTATGGATTTTTAGCATCGCAAGGTAGCTATATTTTTAAAAATAATAATGGAACTGTTGATTCAAACGATATTGGATTAGGCAATGAAGGTGCGATAAAAGGGTATCAATTCATTCAAGATTTAATTGTTAAAGACAAATTAATGTCTCAAGATATTACTGATGATATAGCTAAAGCAGATTTCCAATCAGGTAAATCAGCATTTTATATTTCAGGACCATGGGATATAGAAGCATTTAAAGATTCAGGAATTGATTTTGGTATAGCTCCAATGCCAACATTAGGTGGGAAAACTGTTTCAACGTTGATGGGAGTTCAAACTGCATTTGTAAGTTCAAAGTCACCTAATCAAGACTTATCATGGGAGTTAATGAAGTATCTTATGGAAAATAGTGATGATCTAATGATTAAGCAAGGAAATAGAATTCCAGTTTCAAAAGCAGGTATAGAAAGTGATGCGTTTAAAGCGGCCGGAAACATGGATGTATTTGCTAAACAATTAGAAGTTGCTACAGCAATGCCTAATATTCCAGAAATTCAAACTACTTGGACTCCGGTAAAAAATAATATAATATCTTTAATAAGCGGATCAATGGATTCGAAAGAAACTGCAAAACAAATAGTAGATCAAATTAAAGAAGGTATAAAGCAACAAAAATAAAAAAGTAAATTAAGAAAATAACATGTAGTGCTAAAGTGATTGAAAACAATTAACTTTAGCATCTTTTTAATATTAATATTTTCAAAATACACAAGCCAAAAGAAGTTCTCTAGCTATATAGTGGATTTTAGTGTACATTCTATGTAATTACATTGGTAAATGTTTTCAGAAATGTATTGAAATCCATTTAAGATGGTAGTATACTAAATAGGGAAACCGGTTTACCTAATGTAATATATTTAAAGAAATAAAGGAATGCGAAGACGACGATATTTTTGATTTTTATGTGCTTATTTTGATGAAATTATGACAAGGTAATTTTATAAAATCATTTATTAGTTTTTCATAATTATGTGAATGACTAATAAAAATATATAATAGTGGGGGAAAGTTATGTTTAGAAGAAAATTTAACAAGGTAATATTATCTATTTTAGTTGCAACAATTGTTTCGAGTACTAACGTGTTTATGAGTGGAACCAAGGCACAAGCGGCAATTGGAAATTTAAGTGAAAACGATACTATTTATCAAATTATGGTAGACAGATTTTATGATGGAGATAAAACAAATAATGCTACAGGAGATGCATTTCGTAATACAGAAAATCTTGAAGATGATTTTAGATATATGCACGGCGGAGATTGGCAAGGTATTATTGATAAGTTAGATTATATTAAGGACATGGGATACTCAGCCATTTGGATATCACCGGTTGCGGAACCACAAATGTGGTCTAGAGCTGATAGCACAGGAAAAGTATGGCCTACAGCTTACCATGGATATAATGTGAAAGATCCTAATAAGGCAAATCCTTATTTTGGAACAAAAGAAAAGCTAAAGGAGTTAGTAGATAAAGCTCACGAAAAGGGGATTAAAGTAATAATAGATATAGTTCCAAATCATGTTGGTGATTATATGTCAGGAAAACAAGCTTATTATGACATCAAGGGGTTTGAGCCGGCAGCACCTTTTAATAATCCAAATTGGTATCATCATAATGGCGATATTGATTGGTCAAGAGAACACTCTGATCCCCAAATGTTAGAAGATCATGATTTGGGTGGTTTAGATGATTTAGATCAAGATAATTCTGATGCTAAGGCAGCTATGAATAATGCTATTAAGTCATGGTTTGATTATACTGGAGCTGATGCAGCAAGGGTTGACGCAGCAAAATGTATGAAACCATCCTATATTAACGAGTTACAAAAGTATATAGGAGTTAATACTTTTGGAGAAAATTTTGATATGAATGTAGATTTTGTGAAGAAGTGGGTTGGATCCAATGCAGAATGGGGAATGCTAGATTTTCCATTATATCAAGCAATAAATAATGATTTTGCATCAGGACAATCTTTTGATGACATGTCATCATCAGGTACTTGCTCTATTAAAAATATTTTAGCACAAGACAATAAATATAATGGTTATGCAAATCATATGGTAACTTTTATAGATAATCATGATCGTAATAGATTTTTAACAGTAGCAAATGGTAATGTAAAAAAACTCCAAAATGCACTTGTTTTCATGTTTACTGTAAGAGGGGTACCAACAGTATTTCAAGGTACAGAGCAAAACAAAGGTAATGGAAATGGAGCAATTCTAAATGGTATTGCAGATACATGGAATCGTTGGTCAATGGTTAAAAAGGACTATAATGGAAATGTAATTACAGATTATTTTAATGAGAATACAGATACTTATAAACTAATTAGCAAATTGAATTCATTTAGGCAAAAATATGAAGCCTTAAGAGAAGGTACTCAAAGAGAAATGTGGTCTTCACCACATTTATATGCATTCTCAAGAAGGATGGATTCAGGAGAAAATGTTGGACAAGAAGTGGTAAATGTATTTAATAATTCAGATGGAGATCAAAGTGCGACCATTCCAATTAGAGCTGAAAGTACTATAAAAATTGGAGATAAACTTGTAAATCTTTTTGATGTAAATGATTCGATCACAGTTCAACAAGGAGGTGTTACAGGAAAACAAATATCAGTGAATTTAGGAGAAAATAGTGGGAAGATTTATGTTGTTAATAATGAAACACCAAATCCAGATCAAAAGAACGTACAATATAAAGTTTTATATAAGAATACTAATGCAAAAAAAGTAACACTTCATTATGGAACTAATGGATGGAAAAACATTCAAGATGTAAATATGACTAAGAATTCCAATGGAGAATTTGAAGCAACTATTACAGTAAATAATAATGATATTCTAAATTACTGTATTCATATTATTTCACCAACAGACTATTGGGATAATAATGGTGGACAGAATTGGAATGTGAAAGTGACTAAGGCAGAAGATTATATAAATGATGGTGTGAAGAGTAATTTGAAGAGCGTTAATACAACTACATCAGCAGCGATAGAATCTGGTATTGATAGTACTGTAAATCGTTAAATATAAATGTTAATTTAAAGAAAAATTCCATCATGCACATTATATAGAGAAAAAATGTTGGAAATGCTAAAATCACTAAAACTGAAACACTTAAAGGTATATCTCAATTGAATCAGAAAAGATACTATAATTATTGTGTTTATATACAATTATCAAAAGATTATTGTAATAATAATGAAGTTAATTTTGGCACATAAAAATATTAAATATCTACTTTTCGCTTCTAACTGGAAAAACCGCATGGAGATCCTAAAGCCTTATAAAATCCATGTTTCCATAATGAAGCGAAATATAGGTAGATAATAATGTATAAATTAGGAGGAATAATTGATGAAAGGTGAAATAATATATCAAATTTTTCCAGACAGATTTAATAAATCAAGACAAAATAATAATGTTGAAGGTTTAAAAGAATGGGAAAGTGAAGTTGATGGACAATGTGTTATGGGAGGTGATTTAATTGGAATTAAAGAGAAACTTGATTATCTATCAAAACTCGGTGTTAGTGCAATTTATTTAAATCCAATTTTTCAGGCAAATTCTAATCATAAGTATGATACTGTTAACTATTATAATATAGATAGTTCTTTTGGAACTTTAGATGATTTTAGAGAATTAGTAGATTCATGTCATAAAAAAAATATAAAAGTTATTATTGATGGAGTTTTTAACCATACTAGCCCAGATTTTTTTGCTTTCAAAGATATATTAGAAAATCAAGAGAGATCAAAATATAAGGATTGGTATACTATTTTTAGTTATCCAGTTAAAGTGGAAAGTCTACCTAATTATAGAAATTTTGGAGGATGTATAGATATGCCGCGTCTTAATACTGAAAATGTTGAAGTTCAAAAGTATATAGTTGATGTTATTAAGTATTGGGAAGGGATGAAAATAGATGGATTAAGACTAGATGTACCATATTATATTGAAGACTCTATGTTAGAAAAAATAAGAAAATCTACTAGCTTATATATAGTAGGTGAAATATGGGGGTGTGGCAAGAAATTTGTGCCTCAATATTTTGATGGAGTAATGAATTATTCATTTAGAGATTTAGTGCAAAAAGCAGTTATAAGACAAAGCATTGATGCCTCAATATTCATAGATGAATGGAATTTCATAGAAGAAACATACGGGCAGAATATACATTGCTGCTTTAATATGTCTGGAAGTCATGATACAGAAAGGATTTTTAATTTCTGCAGAGGAGATATAAAGAGAGAAAAATTATTCTATGCATTTTTATTTTTATTCCCAGGAATGCCTCTTGTATATTATGGAGATGAAATAGGTATGAAAGGAGAAAATGACCCTTATTGTAGAGGAACTATGGAATGGAATGAAAGTAAATGGAATTATGATATATATAATCATGTAAAAGGTTTAATAGAACTTAGAAATAGTAGTGAAGCATTGCAAAAAGGGACTATACAATTTGTTGGACATAAAGAAATGATGTTTGCATTTGAAAGAGTGCATGGAGAAAAAAGAGTTAAAGTATTTATGAATTTTGGACATAGCAAACAGTCTATTGATGGATTTGAACTAGATGGTCTTAGTTACAAAGTTATAGTTTAGCATTCAAGGATAACTTTGCAAGTTATAAAATAGCAACTTTAAACAATCAATGTTCTTTAATTGGACATTGGTTATCACAATATGTTTATCTGTTTGGATAAATATATGAATAAATTTCATTGATTTTATTTTTTTCCATGATAAAAATCATAGAGAAAAAGGCATATATTTAAATTTGGCTTTATTAGTAAATTCAATTAGTATAATATATTTTAGTGATATTGACATAAGAGATTAAATAAATTATTTATATAGAAAAGTAAGATTAAGAAATACTAGATTTAAATTTTTTTATATCAAAGAGGTGGGCAATTATGAAACAAGCCAAAACAAAAAAAATAACACATACTTTGAAATCAGTGCCGTATTTATTACCAGCCATTATTTCAATAATTATATTTTCAATATTACCAATACTTAATACAATATATTTGGCATTTACAGACTATACTATGTATTCACAAGGAAAAATTAATTTTGTAGGAATTGCAAATTTTAAAGAAGTATTTGCTGGTCCATTTAAAGAAGTATTTTTTCCGGTATTTATATGGACATGTGTCTTTGCTACATTGGCAACTGCAGGAACATTTTTGTTAGGACTAATTATGGCAATTCTTGTAAATAATGAAAATATAAAAGAACGAGGGCTTTATAAAGCAATTTTAATTATTCCATGGGCATTACCAGCTACTGTTGCAATACTTTCATGGCAAGGTTTATTAAATGGAAGTTATGGGGCAATTAATAATTTACTTATAAGTGTACATGCTATTTCAGCGCCTATTCCATGGTTAACTAATCCATTATGGGCAAGAATTGCAATAATCATAGTAACTATATGGCTAGGATTTCCATATGCCATGAATATTTGTTTGGGTTCACTTCAATCGATACCTAAAACATATTATGAAGCAGCTGACGTTGATGGAGCCAGCAAGTTTGTAAAATTTATTAAAATAACTTTACCTTCGCTTGCACAAACAGCATATCCATTAGTTATTTCATCCTTTGCATTTAACTTTAATAATTTTGGTCAAGCATATTTAATTACTAATGGTAATCCGGCAAGACCTGGAACACAATTTGCAGGTTTCACAGATATATTGGCTTCAGTAAATTATAAATTGTCAATAACATTTGGAAGATATGAAATTGCTTCCACTATAAGCATTATTATATTTATAATTTTAGCTACAATTTCATACATACAAATGAAAGCATCAGGACAATTTGAGGAGGTTGATTAAAATGACATCAAATGCAGGGAATTTGAAATTAAATAATACAGAAGGACAAAGTGAAGAAATACAAAACATAAAATTAAAATATGTAAAAAAATTAAGACCAGCAGAAATAAGAACTGCATGGATTTCAAGGATAGTACTTTGGATTATGATTGTAATAGTTCTTATTCCAATCATGGCAGTTGTTTCAGCATCTATGGCTAAAGGTAATTCATTTACGCAAACCTCTATTTTTCCTAAATCATTTACTTTAGAGAATTATGTAAAAGTAATAACTCAAACTAAGTTTTTAATATGGGCAAGAAATTCATTAGTTGTTTGTTTTAGCGTTGCTATGATGCAGCTAATCATGACAATTCCAGCAGCTTTTGCGTTTTCTAAGCTTAGGTTTAAAGGTAGAAAATTTGGACTTATGGCACTTTTGATATTACAGATGTTTCCAAATACAATGGCATTACCAGCAATTTTAAGTGTTGCATATAATATTCGGGGTGGAATGGATAATTTATTACCATTAATATTAATTATATCAGTAGGTAGTGCATATAACATCTGGCTTATGAAGGGATACATGGATGGAATTCCAAAAGAATTAACTGAAACTGCATATATAGATGGAGCAACAACTTTTCAAGCTTTCATTAAGGTAGTATTGCCACTAATAAAGAATATGATAATAGTAATATTTATATTTGCTTTTGTTGGAGCTTATAGCGAATTTTTATTTACATCAGCTCTTATAAAAGATCAATATACAGAAACTCTAGCAACAGGTATGCAAGGATTCATTAAAGATCATTTTTCAGCTAACTGGACTCAATATTCAGCGGCTGCAATAATGGCATCATTACCAGTTGTTTTGATATCAGTATTTTCACAAAAATTCTTTGCAAAAGGATTAACTGCTGGATCAGTAAAAGGCTAAAGTGTGGACGTGAGTATATAATGAAGCCAACTAAGGGTTAGAAAATAAGTAGCAATTTTAATAAAATTAAAAAGTTTTTCTATAAAAATCTTTCAACTAAAGAAAATTCAAAAAACAATGATGTAACTATTAAAAAATCTAAAAGTTTGCATTTTAAATTATTGGAAAGTATATTCTGTATTTCAATTATTCCAATAATAATTATTTGCAGCGTTACTTTTATTAAAATTAATTTTATTAAGTAATGTTAATTCATAAGCTGAAGATGTGAATTCAGAATCATTGATTTTAAATGATAAAAGTAAGGAATTATCGTTAGCTATATCTAATGTAAATGAGACTTTAGGCAAGATTGATCTTGGAACTATAGATTCTACAAATAATTTGGAATCTTTAGTGTTAAATATGGAGGAGGTATCAAATCCAATGATCAAAGTAGCGTAATAGTTATATATAAGTGAAAAGGGGAAGGAATTCTTATGAGATTCGAAGCTGTATATCATAGAGCCTCAGATAACTTATGTTATTCAATTGATAAAGACAATTTAATTGTAAATATAAAGACTGGTTATGATGTAGAAAAAGTGTTTATATATTATGGTGATCCATTTGATGGAGGAATTTTAGGTGGCGAATGGAAATGGAAAGGAAAAAGAGAAGAAATTCCATTTAAAAAGAGATTAAAGCACCAAATATGGTGGACAACTACTTTGAAACTGAAGTATAAAAGATGTAAATACTATTTTGAATTAACGGGGAATGAAGAAACCTGGTTTTATTTTGAAGATTGTTTTTTAAGTGAAAAACAAATGCAATTGGACGGAAAAATGTTGCAATGTTTTACATTTCCATGGATGAATGAAGCTGATATAAATAAAACACCAGCATGGGTAAATGATATGGTTTGGTATCAGATATTCCCAGAGCGTTTTTGTAATGGAAATCCTTCAATTAATCCCAAAGGGGTCCAGCCTTGGCATAAAGGAGGCGTTACAAATGAAGAGTTTTATGGTGGGGATTTGCAGGGGATAATAAATAAATTAAATTATTTAAAAGAAATAGGAATTACAGGCATATATTTAAATCCAATATTCGAATCTCCGTCAGCACATAAATATGATACAACTGATTATATGAAAATAGATCCTAATTTTGGAGATGAAAATGTATTTAGAAAGCTTGTAAATAAAGCACATGAAAAAGGGATTAGGATTATGCTTGATGGAGTGTTTAATCATTGTGGAGCTAAGTTTGGGCCATGGTTAGATGTACTTGAAAATGGTCCTAGTTCCAAATATTATAGTTGGTTTATGGTAAATAAGTGGCCTTTTGATGATAATAAGCACGATACAAAGGATGGACGATTTTATTCTTTTGCCTTTAATCAGAAAATGCCAAAATTAAATACAAATAATCCAGAAGTAATTGATTATTTAATTAAGGTATGTGAGTATTGGGTAAAAAATTATAAGATTGATGGATTAAGATTAGATGTTGCAAATGAAATTTCGCATAAGTTCTGTAAGAAGCTTAGAGAAAAAATGAAATCGTTAAATCCAGACTTCTATATTTTAGGTGAAATATGGCATGATTCTATTCCTTGGCTTAGAGGTGATGAATTTGATGCTATTATGAATTATTCACTAACTAGTAGTATATCAGACTTCTGGATAGATAAGAGTTTAACTAAGGATGATTTTGAGTACACAATAAATAGATGCTATACAATATATATGCAGCAAAATAATGATGTGTTATTTAATTTGTTGGATTCTCATGATACAGAACGCTTAATTTCAAGAGTAAAAGACATTAACGTATTTTATCAACAGCTAGCTGTACTATTTACGATGCCAGGAAGTCCATGCATATTTTATGGTACAGAAGTTGCACTTGAAGGAAAGTATGATCCCGATTGCCGAAGATGTATGCCATGGGATGAAATAAAAAGTGGAATTTATGATGATAAGATTAATATAATGAAGGCGTTGATTAATTTAAGAAAAGAGCAAAAATTATTTAGAAGCCGTAATTTTCATTTTCCAAATACAATTAAAAATAGCAGGGTAATAGAATATATTAAAATAGATGAAAATGAAAATAGGTTAGAAATTTTACTAAATTGTTCAAATATAGATGTTTTAATAGAGAATAATGGCAGTGTTTTGTTTAGTAATTTATATTCTAATAATAGACTGCTTAAAAAAGGTGTATTAATTAGAAAGATTGATTCTATATAAGGTTCAATCAAATAAATAACAAGTCCGTTTACATCATGGGCTGATAAAAAATATCCATTTTGCGATTTGATTTTATTTATAAATGAAAAATATATTTAATTAAATCAGCAATATGTACTTATTAATTATAAATGAAAAAATAATTTTGAAGAGGAGTAGTCATGGAATTAACATATAGGTTCGGAAGAGGATACTGGAGAAATATAAAGGAAGGAAACGAGAGAGAATGGATGATAGGCAATGGTATTGGCGGGTATAGCAGTCAAACTATCATTAATAGTGGATTTAGATGTCATAATGGGTATTTAATAGCAGCAATGAATCCGCCAGTAGAACGTTATTCAATATTATATAGAACTCAGGAAAAAATCGTCACAGATGGAAGAACATATGATTTGACTTGTCAGGAATATAAGGATTATACGAAGAATGGTTATGAGTATCTCAAAAGTTTTATATTTGATTCAGTGCCTCAATATATTTATCAAATAGAAGATATAAATGTAAAAAAAACTATAGCTATGGAATATGGATATAATACTGTAGCTATATGTTATGAGATTGAAAATGGAAGTTCTAAGGCTAAAATTGATATTACACCACTGTTTAATTTTAAGGAAGCTGGTACATTTAAGGCTTCTGAGCAGCTGGATTTTAAAACTGAATTACAAGACGATATATTAAAATTGTATCCTAATGAAGATGATAAGAAGATAATAAGTTTTATGTCATCAGCAGGCATATTTAAGGACAGAAGTCTTATAAAAGTACAGAATGATTTTAATTATAATCCATTAATTGAAGAGAATCATTACTATGAATTTGAAAATAGAAATGGATTTATTGGGTTAAATAATCATTATACGCCATATGATATTGAAATTGAATTAGAGCCTTTTGAAACTAAAAAGTTTTATTTAAAATGTACAGTAGAAGAGTTAGGTGATAAAGACGGATTTGATATCGTTAAAGAATATAAGGAAAGAACAAATGAATTATTGAATAGATCAGGCTATAAAGATTTTTTTGCATTAAATTTAGTAAAAGCAGCTGACCATTTTATTGTAGATAGAAAAAGTACTGGATTGAAAACAATACTTGCAGGATTTCCTTGGTTTGTTGATTGGGGGAGAGACACTATGATAGCTTTTGAAGGTTTAACGCTGTGTACAAAGAGATTTGAGGATGCAAGAGAAATATTAAAGTCTTTTACAGAATATATAAAAGATGGACTTGTTCCAAATGTTTTTGCGGATAAAGGAACACAAGCGTTTTACAATACTGCAGATGCATCATTATGGTATGTACAAGCTGTATATAAGTATTTAAAATATACTGGAAAGAAAAGTGATTTTAAGTTTGTTAATGATAAATTATTCGACAAGTTAATTGAAATTATTGATGCTTATTCAAATGGAACACATTTTTCAATAGGTATGGATGATGATTGTCTTATTCATGCTGGCAGCGGATTGGATCAAGTAACATGGATGGACGTAAAAGTAGATGAAATGGTTGTTACTCCAAGACATGGTAAGCCAGTAGAAATAAATGCTCTTTGGTATAATGCCCTTTGCATAATGGATTGGTTATGTAGAAAGTATGAAATGAATGGATCAAAATATGAAAGTTTAGCGAGAAAAGTTAAAAACTCCTTTAACAAAAAATTCTGGAATGAAAAAGAACAGTGTTTATTTGATGTTGTTGATGATTATGATGGGAAAGTTAGGCCAAATCAAATATGGGCAGTATCATTGCCATTTACTATGTTAGAAAAAGAAAAGGAAGCGAAAGTTGTGAATAAAGTATATAAAGAATTATATTCGACTTATGGATTGAGATCGCTGTCATACTTAGATAAAGATTTTAAGAGCGAATATATAGGACCACTTATGAAAAGGGATTTAGCATATCATATGGGGACAACATGGGCATTCTTAATAGGGAGCTTTATATCAGCATATTGTAAGGTAAATAATCACTCTAAAGAAGCAGTAAGTAGAGCAAAAGAAATGTGTGAAGTATTTCAGGATCATATGAAAGATGGATGTATAAATGGAATAGCTGAAGTATTTGATGGAAAATTTTCAGCTACAGGCAGGGGATGTTATAGTCAAGCCTGGAGTGTAGGCGAAGTTTTAAGAGCATATACTAACGATGTACTGCCATTTATTTGATTCACTTTGCATAGTATTAGAAAAATAATTTTATAAGAAAAATAAATCGCTAAAGAAGTTCAATTATTTAAATATAAAATTTAGATAGTTGGACTTTTTACAAATAGGACATGGGGAATATTGGAGTTAATAAACTCTGAATTAGGATTACTTATAGTATTAGTTTTAAGTTTGTTTATTCACTAATAACTTCTATACATATTTAAATACAGCAACTGGAGCTTTATCCCGTGTTTTAAATTGATTTCCATAAAGCCATCACATTTCATTTTTCCTCCAAACGATTCCATAGGAGCATTATCGGACATATTACAGATATGTTCAATATAGAATCGTGTTAGTTCGTCTGTCGGGAAATCGTTATGATAATCATGGTAGAGCAGGTCATATAGCCAATCAATACTGTAGCTGGGAAAAGAGTTTTGCCAAGTATCCTTGAAAGCATTCAGATAACTTTTTAAAAGATCGCTTTGAAAATTGCAACAAATTTCATCTCATTTGGAAGTTATTGAACAAAAGGTGGAAAGAAAGTCTCTACTATTTTATGGTTGTAGGCTGGATAGTGTAAAGTGAGCTATGAAAAAACAGAAATAAAAAATGGATACCAACATAAGTTGAAATTATTCAACTTAGTAATATGATAACTAATTTTAAGTACAACAAAAGACCTCCGTCGGCGAAGAAGATAGATTTTATATTAGAGATCACCACGAAGCTATTATTAATGAATAAACTTTTGAAAAGGCACAAGCGATTTTAGAAAGAAGGAATCAAAACAGGGTTAAAATTAGTGATGGAAATATTAAATAAAGAATTATCGAATGAACTTGGTAAGGGTTTTTCGCGTTCAAATCTTCAGAATATGAGAAATTTATATTTGTGTTATCTAAATTACCAGACACTGTCTGGCGAATTAAGTTGGTTGAATTACTAAAAAAATTTTTGAAATTTCATGTGATTTCCTTTAATTATTCATATATATTAAATAGACACCTATAAAAAGAGCAGCTATGCTGCAATCCGGAACTATTTGCAATATCGATCATTTGAGTATGGATTTATTTAATATATAAAGTTGAAGGAGAATGATTAAGATGAGAGAAAGAAAGTTTGTAAAATTCAGAGTAGACATGCCAGATGATACTAAATTAAAAATAATAGATATGAAACCAGAAAGGGATCTTATTCATTATATATGGTATAGACTTGTGCTTTTATGCGGTAAAGTTAACTTAGATGGAGAATTATATATGTCAAAAAATATTCCATATACTACAGAAACTTTAGCAATAGAGTTTAATAGAGAGATTAACCAGGTTGAATTGGCCTTAGATGTATTAATTGGGTTAGAAATGGTTGAACTTACTGAACATAAGGTTTATTGTGTAAAAAACTTCGCTAAGCATCAAAATATAAAAGTTAAGGAAAAAACTGAAACAGGGAATAATGAAGTCATTGTAAATAACAATGTACAAGCAGTTGATAATATAAAAGACGAAATTAATAAGAATGATAACAAAAAATATCTAAATCGAGTTAATACAAATGAAACTCCAATCGTTCCAGTTAACAATGAAAAAGATAACGTGGAAAATGTAAAAGATAATAAAAGTAATGAGCCTAAAAATCAAGTTAGTGCTGATGAAGTTGCAATTACTACAGTTAATAATTTAAAAGATAATATTGTAACAACTTTAGATAGAGAGAAGAATAAGAAAACTAGGAAAAAGAAGAAAGAGAGTATCTATAATGTTACAGATGAAGAAAATGATGATAGAGAAATATGTACACTGACAAGTGGTGAATTTGTCCTGGGTAAAGGTGAGAAAGTTATCTCTGCATGGACGTATTAGAGAACTCAGAAATCAAATATTTGTAGGCCTGAAAGTGGAACAGTTAGCAGAGAAAATTAATATAATGGAATTGTTATTGAATTATTTTATTGGGAGAAATTAACATGTTATCTAGTAATAAATTTATACGACAATCATTAGAATTACATCTTTTCTTTGCAAGAATTATGAAGGAACATTCATTTTTTTTGGAAATAGGGTTTACACCAAAGAATTCAAATTATATAGATGAAGCAGATGCTTTTAGAATGGGCTTCGATAATCTTTTATATGATGTAATTACTATGTCTGAAGGTATTGTAAGCAGTGATGTATTACAATCTGGTGAAGTAGTAACTCCTTTTACCCTTGAAGCTGAAAAAGCATCAGCATATTTTACAGGAGTGAAAATTGCGACTGATCTTACTAAGGTAGAAGCTGAATTAATGAGTAGTTCCTTTAGCAGACATAATCATGAAGAGCTTGAGAAAAAAGTATTTGCCATTAACAACAGGGCAATGGAATTAACTAGAGGCTTAATAAGATTTAAGACTGGATTATTATCAGAGGTTTTATCCTGCAAGATATTTACGGTTAATTATCCATTGCTTATAGATCATATTTTAAGAGAAGCAAAGTTTTATTTTATGCTAGTTCAAAGGCTTCAAAGTCGTGAAGAAATTGATATAGAGAGAAAAGCTTATGAACAAGAAGTTTTCTGGAATAGAATTATGGCTGAACATTCAAAATTTATACGAGGATTACTAGATCCAACTGAAGATGAACTAATAAATACAGCAAATAACTTCGGTCATCAGTTTGATATATTAACTAGAGAAGCAAAAGAAGCTATGAATCAATCAATACCAATTTCTAAAGTTACAGATGAAAGTTTTGAAGCAACCAAATCGATAAGAAGCTTTAAGGCACAAGGGACTCAAGGGTTAGTAGAATGCAAGATTAAGTCTATAATAATACCATTGTTAGGAGATCATACATTACGTGAAGCAAGTCACTATTTAAGATTATTAAAAATATTTAGAAAAGCTGAAGATTGATTGTAAATTCTAATAGATTTAGAAGGTATAGCTTAAGGTGAGAATTTTATATAATAGAGAAGAATGGGTGTATATGATTAGCATATGCACTTATTTTAAATTATATATTTCACTTTTTAAAATTCAATGAATAGTATATAGTATTGAAATTATTTGGAGGATATTTTAATGGAAAATAATTATAACAACTACGGGAGTTATAATGACCAAAATCAGAATAAAAACAGTAAAAGAGAAACTCATAATCATGAATTCCAGTCAAGCGTAGATTATGTAAAGGATGATGAGGGAATAGAACATAGTCATCACATTGCAGGTATTACTGGGCCATCAATTAGGTATGGTCAATCTCATGTTCACAAAGTAAATGTATTTATAGATACATCTGCTCATCATTATCATGAGATAAATGAAACTACTGGTCCAGCCCTTTATCTTAATGGAAGAAAACATGTTCATTTATTGAGAGGAACAACAACTTATGATGATGGGCATGAGCATAATTATTATCTTATAACTCAAGTAGAAGATCCTACAAGCATGCCAAAGGAAAATAATTACTAAAGAAATCTTATAGAGAGTGTTATATTTTTAATATGTAAATGGTATGGTAAGGACTAAAGGAATATATAAATAATTATATAATGAATAGAAGAAATACTTTGAGTAAAAAGAGCTTAAAGTATTTCTTTTTATTATTTTTTGTTAAATAAGCTATATTTGGTTATAATAGAATTATAAGAAAAATATGTAAATTAATTTATGTTAGTAAGGGGATTGAATTATGGAGATAAAAAAAGGGACAAATAAATTTTATATTGGAGATTCAGAAGAAAAACCTTTAGCTCAGATAATATTAAGTGATATGGAGAAGGAAATAATAAAAATAGAGCATACTTATGTTTATGAAGAGTTAAAAGGAAAAGGCGTAGGAAAATTGTTAGTAAAGAAAGTAGTGGATTTTGCGCTTTTAAACAATAAAAAGATAATACCAGTATGTGAATATGCCAAAAAAGAATTTGATAAGAATGATGAATATACTAGCGTTTTATATAACTCATTAGAACAATAATTATTTTTTTGGAGGTGTTGTTAAATGCTTGAAAAAGCTATAGCATTAGCTGCAAATGCACATGAAGGCCAAGTAGATAAAGCCGGCGAACCATATATATTACATCCACTAAGGCTGATGCTTTCAAGGAAAAATGAACCAGAAAGAATATGTGCAGTACTTCATGATGTAATCGAAGATACAGATATTACATTAGATAGCTTAAGAAATCAAGGGTTTTCAGAAGAAGTAATAACTGCCTTAGATGCATTATCAAGGAGAGAAAATGAAAGCTATGATGATTTCATAAGTAGAATTCTTGATAATAAGTTAGCTTGTTATATAAAATTAGCTGATTTAAAAGATAATATGGATTTATCAAGAATTGAAGTTCCAACAGAAAGGGATTATCAAAGGGCAGAAAAATATCGTAAAGCGGCAGATAGAATAAGTAATGTTCTTGAGAAAGAGTAAAATAAAATTTCTAAATTTTAGCAATTATGAATAAATGACATTTAGCTAATAGGAGGAAAAGCTTATGAAACAAAATGCCAAAATTGCAATTATTAATTCATTTAAAGAGTTATTATCTAAGCAATTCATAGACAAAATAACGATTAAGGAAATTTGCAATCACTGTAATGTAAATAGACAGACTTTTTATTATTATTTTACTGATATAATGGATATTTTTAAATCTATAGTTTTAGAAGAAGTAACTAAAGAAATAGCACAAAATAGAACCTTTGAAAATTGGGAGGGAGGCTTTCTCGCTACCCTTAATTATTTAAAGAACAACTCAAAAATGATTCTTCATGTTTATCACTCTTCATATTGGTCAGAAGCTAATATTTATTTTACTGATTTTACTAATAAGTTGCTTGGTGATGTTATTACAGAGTGTGTAAATAAAATGAAAGTGAAATTATCTAAGGAGGATAAGCTCTTTATTATCAATTTTTACAGACATGTATTTAATGGTTTAATTATAGATTGGATAGATAAAGATATGATGGTAGAACCTAAAATTATGCTTAAGAAATTATTAATAATGATAACAGGAAGTATTCCTCGATCTGTAGCTTCCTTTGCTAAAGAAGCATAGAAAAGATAATTTAATAGTTAATACATGCAATTCATACAGATTAGCTGATTTGTCTATTGAATGAAACGTTTTCGAGAACCTATAATTAATATGTAGATGGTAAAAATTTCATAATAAGGGGGATCTTAAATGTTTACTTTCAATTATGCAGAAGGAGCATCCGTATTGAGTGTATGGGGTGTTTGGGTATTAGTTTTTGTTGCACTGTTTGGGTTAAATGAGGTTACTCGTAGATCGAAATATGTTGGATTTTTTTGTTTTGTTATTTTACCAATAGGTCTTTCGATTTTGTGGTTTACAGTGTTAAAAGATACAACGTATACGGATTGGTTTCATTTAGCAAAAGTATATTCTTCAACAGCGGGATGTATAGGTTTTTGGTGTATTAGACATGTTAAAGGCAAAAATAAATTGACTGGTAAGGAATGGAAAATGGCTGATATGAAATGGGCATTAATCTTTCCTCCACTAATTCTTGCCATTAATATTGTTGAAGCTGTAAGTCGTGACTTTCAAGTTGGGATGCAATATGCTGGAGGCGGAATCTTAGCAGATGAGGCAATGTATGTGCTTGGAGGCCCTTGGAATTTCATGAATGGAATTGCAGGAATTTTGAATATTATTACTATAACTGGATGGTTTGGAATTTGCATTAGAAAAAAGACTTCAAAGGATGGAAGTATGGATATGTTATGGCCAGACATGTTATGGTTTTGGATTGTAGCCTATGATCTTTGGAATTTTGCATACACTTATAATTGTTTACCAGGTCATGCTTGGTATTGTGGGTTTGCATTATTATTAGCACCTACAGTTTGCGCTTTTACAATAGGAAAAGGAGCGTGGCTACAACATCGTGCACAAACTTTAGCCTTATGGTGTATGTTTGCACAAACTTTCCCAGCATTTATGGATAAAGGAACCTTTGCAGTTTCTTCCACATATAATGCAGTTCCACTTTTTGCATTTAGTTTTGCAGCATTAATTTCTAATGTAGCAGTATTTGTATATATGATTTGGAAAATAGTTAAGACAAGAAGAAATCCGTATCTTGGTGAATTATATACAGATTTAGTTAAATATAGAGAAGTGGAAACTCTTGCACAATAAAAATTAAAAGAGTATATCAACTAAGCTCATTTGGTTAAAAATACTTGGTTGATATACTCAAAGATAAATTGTAAAAAATACTTAAGAAATCTTAAATTTAGATACTAATAAGGATAAAGTATTAATACTTTCCTTCATTGAATTAGTTTGCTTTGTGATATCTGAAATCATTTCTACTACAGTAGTAGTTTTCTCAGCTATACTAATAGTTCCTTCAGCTCCTTCATTTGTAGCCATATTTATGCCTTCAAGAGAAGCTGCAATATTTTGCATTAACTTACTTATCTGTGTAGTTGCAGTACTAAAATCATTAGATAAACTATAAATATTTTCAGCATCTTTGTTATATGTTTCACCTGTTTTGACCATAGAACTATAATCTTGTTTAACACTTTTATCAACAAATTCTAATAGTTCATTAGAACTAGCAGCAAGATTTTCTACAGAAGTTAATACTGTTTGGGTTACATTTTGTATTTCATTTACAACACTTTCAGAATCTTCAGCAAGCTTTCCTATTTCGGCAGCTACAACTGCAAAGCCTTTTCCAGCTTCACCAGCTCTTGCAGCCTCAATTGATGCGTTAAGTGCAAGTAGATTTGTTTGTGAAGTAATTTCTAATATAGAATTAGATAACGTTCTAATTTGTTCAACAGCTTTAGATTGTTCTATAGCTTCTCTTAAATTTTTATTAGTTGAAGCATAGATTTCATCTGCACTCTTTTGAGAAGAAATAGCATCTGTTTTTACCTTATTAGCTCTATTACTTATATCTGTTGATACATTTGAGCTTTCAGTTGCCTTTGTAGCAATTATTTTGACAGTAGCCTGTATTTCTGTTGAAACAGAATTCATTTTTTCGGTTGAAGCAGCGGTTTCCTGCATTCCTGCAGAAAGCTCTTCAGTAGTTGATGAGACATCTTGCATTTCATTTGATAATCTTTCTATATTACTATTAGTAGTACCAATCATATTTACAATATTTGAGGATTCATTAATTACTGAGCTTAACAATTCTTTGATGGATTTTTGCATCTTGTCAACGGCTCTTAGCATTTGTCCAATTTCATCTTTAACATTCAATAATTTTGGTGAAATATTGCTGGTGAAATCACCAGTTGCAAGTATTCCAAGATAATTTGTTGCTATACTTAGTACAGAAGTAATTGGTTTTACTATCAGATAAGTAATTATTATTCCTAGAATTATTGATAGTATAATAATAATTGAAAGTGTTTTTATAGATTGAGCATTAGCACTTTGTGTTTTTGTATATATATCGTCAGCGTTTTGAATATTAGATTTTAAAAGTGCATTAGCGCTACTACGAAAAACATCTAGAAGGTCTTTATTTTCAGCCATAAAACTAGTTATTTCTTGAGTTTTTATATTTTCAGAATAAGCCATATCTTTTATTTTATAACATAGACTTTTATATTGAGGCAGATTGCTTTCAAGTTTGTTTATATCATCTTTTTCATCATCAGTTAAATCTAAAGCTTTATATTTGGCTATAGCATTTGTTATGCCATCAATTTTTTCATTCATTTCTTTTAAATAGGCAGCTTGATTGTCAGTATCACCTTTGTACATAATAAGGTTAACTAAATCATATTGACAGGTTCTTGCCTGAATTCTAATATCATCAAGTATATTTATAGCTTTCATATCGCTATTATACATTGTTGATAAATTTTCATTAGAATTTTTAGTGAAGGAATAACCTGTAAATCCAACAATACAGGTGAAAATTAAAAGTATCACAGATAAAAGTGTTACTTTATGAAAAATTTTTAGATTTTTTAACATTTATTATTAGCTCCTCTCATATACAATAATTACTTATGAATGTGTATTTTAGCCATATGTTCTAAGAAAATATGGTAATTAATTATAAGAATAGAATAATTGGTTATACCATACTATAATCGAATAAGAAAGTTTTATCTTTAGACTTGCAAGTTAAGCTTATACTTCTAAAATAGGCTATGGATATTTATATAAATAATTTTTATTTGATAAATAAAAATTATTTTAAAGGATATAATTATTAATGGTAATTTTATATTTAAATAGATAATTTTAATTAAATTAGACGGTTGAAGAGATTTCTGATATTATATAGTAATGAAAAACTAAGATGATCTTGAGAAATTAAAAAATAAATAAGGTGGAAAAAGTATGAAAACAAAAAGATATTTAAGTTTATTTTTCATAACAATATTAGCAAGCTTATTTATGTTAATGGGTTGTGGAAATAATGTGTCCATTGCGAAAGAAAAGTCTAATACTGAATCAAAAGCTAGTGAAACTAGTGAGAAAAGTTCTATAGAAGAAAATAAAAATTTGCCAATAGCAACTATAACAGTAAATGGATATGGTGTTATTAAAGCAGAATTATATCCTGAGATTGCTCCAAATACAGTTAATAATTTTATAGATCTAGCTAATAAGAATTTTTATAACAATTTAAAATTTCATAGAGTGATAAAGAATTTTATGATTCAAGGTGGAGATCCGAAGGGTGACGGAACTGGGGGACCTGGATACTCAATTGAAGGCGAATTTACTTCTAATGGATTTGCAAACAGTTTAAAACATACAAAAGGAGTCCTTTCAATGGCAAGGACTAGTGATCCTAATAGTGCTGGAAGCCAATTTTTTATAATGTCAGGAGATGCAGCAAATCTTGATGGTGAGTATGCAGCTTTTGGTAAAGTGATTTCAGGCTTGGATGTAGTAGATAAAATACAAAATGTATCAACTAATTCAGCTGATGCACCTAAAGAAGATGTTGTTATTACATCAATTACTGTAGACACAAGAGGCGTGCAATATAGTGAGCCAAAGAAAAAATAAAGTAAAACTCCTCAGTAATATATAAAATATATTTTGAGGAGTTTTATTATGATGTATAGTTGTAAAAATAATTGTTCAAAATTTAAAGATTTCCAAAGAAAGTCATCAATCAATGTTCAATGATAATTTAGTAATGATAATTGAGTATTGATCATTGACAATTGAAATATATTAATTACTCTTAACTATATTAAATTTCCCGTTATCTTTCATATTTGAACTACCTTCAACTACTACTTGATCATCAGCTGATACGCCATCTTTAACTTCAATATATTGATTTTTTGCTTGTCCAAGCGTTACAACTCGTTTAGTTAATTTATCACCATTAATAACATATATATAGGAGCTGCCATCTTCATTAATTACAGATTCATTTGGAACTAATAAAGAATTATCTGACTTTGAATCTACAAGTGAAATATTAGTTACCATACCTATTTTTATTTTATCGTCTGGATTAGTAATATTTATCTTAACATCAAACATACCTGTTTTTTGATCTGCTGAAGGTGAAATTGTAGTTATGGCTCCATCGTAAGATATTCCAGTAGATGGTACAGATATTTTTGCAGCCATTCCTACAGCTATTGAATTTATATTTGTTTCAGTAACTTTAATGAGAACATTAAGGGCAGCTTCATTTTCTAAAACAAGTGAAGGGGTTTGAGTAGGAGCTAATTCTCCAACTGAAATATTTTTTGCACTTATTTTCCCATCAATAGGAGCAGTTACAGTTGCATTTTCAAGCTGATGATTTGCTATATCTAAGGCAGCCTTAGAACTATCCACTTGAGCTTTTGCAGCAGCAATATTATCAGGATTTAAAACTGAACTTGTAATTGAAGCATTTTGGCTTGCAGCAGCAAAACTAGTCTTTGCATTATTTAGCCTTGTTTCAGCGGTAGCTTTTGCTATATCTAAAGCAGCTGAAGCAGTATCCAATTTACTTTTTGCAGTATCTAAATCAACCTTTGTAGCTGCAGATGCTTGATAAAGGGTATTAGTACGGTCATAATTTGCTTTTGCATCATTATAAGCAGTTTGAGCAGAAGCAATGGCAGTATTATTTTGATATTGATTTTGTGCATCCTTTAACTCATTCTTTGCTTTTTCTAAAGCAGTTGCAGCATCATTTTGAGCTTGTTTAGCTGAACCACCAGCAGTTTTGGCATATGCTATATTAGCAGCATCATAGTTTGCTTGAGCTTGATTCACTTTATAGGTTAATTCTGTATTATCAATAGTAAAAAGAGTATCGCCTTTTTTTACAGATTGTCCAACATCTACATTTATTGTTTGAATCTTACCTGCGGCACTTGGAATTATAGAAATTTTATCTCCAGATTCAACATTTGCAGTATAAGTATTATCACTTATTGAATTAGACATTTTTACTTTAGTGACAGTTACATTGGCTATATCTGAATTATTATTGCAGCTTATTAATAATGTACTTGTACATATTAAACATAAAGCACCTAAAATTACTTTCTTCATATCTATCCAATCCTTTCGTATTATTTAGAATTAGTTATCTGAGTTTTATTGAAACTACTGCATTCATCCCTAAGGTCATAGGTAGCTTCTCATTATTATCTATAGTTATTTTAATTGGTATAAGCTGAGTAACTTTTGTGTAGGTTCCACTAGTTGTAAGACTTGTAGCTGAAGCTGAAAAGTACGTTTGTGTTGTATCGTCTATGTCAGTTACTTTGCCTTTAAAAGTTTTACCAGGGTAGGCATCTATTTCAACTTCTGCTTGTTGTCCAACCTTGATTTTCATTATATCTGTTTCCTCAACATTAACTCCTATATACATGTTAGCTGTATCAGCAACTACAGCAAGCTGGCTTGTTGCAGCAACAGTTTGGTTCTTGACAGCATCACTTTTTACTACAGTGCCATCTATAGGAGAGATAATGTATGGTAAGACTTCTTGTCTTCCCAATACTTCATCTTTCTTTACTAAATCACCAGCACTTACATTCCATTCTAAAATTTTTCCAGAAGTCACTGGAGTAATTGGATACATTTTTGCTGTAACTTTAGCATTATCAGTAGTGAAATAATTAATGCTTTTACTATAAAAATAATAGCCTACGCTACCAGCAAGTATTACAAATACAATAATAATTGAATAAAGTGTTTTTTTAGAAAAAACTTTTTTTAATTTAGCTTTCTTTGATTGTTCCATAACTCACTTCTCCTTTTATTTGAAATGTCCAATGAACATTTATCATTGGGATATATATTAATTATTTTCAAACTGACTCTTATAAAGTCCAGAATAGAAGCCATTGGCTTTAAGTAAAGTTTCATGATTACCTTGCTCGATAATATCGCCATCCTTCATCACTAGAATTACATCAGCATTTTTTATAGTCGATAATCTATGAGCAATTACAAAGCTTGTTCTATTAGACATAAGATTATCCATTGCTTTTTGAATAAGGACTTCTGTTCTAGTGTCTACAGAACTTGTTGCTTCATCTAAAATAAGTATTCTAGGATCTGCTAGAATTGTACGAGCAATAGTTAAAAGTTGTTTTTGTCCTTGAGATATATTGCTTGCTTCTTCATTTAGGATTAAGTCATATCCATCAGGTAGAGCTCGTATAAATTCATCACAATGAGCAGCCTTTGAAGCTTTAATTATCTGCTCATGAGTAGCCTCAAAATTTCCATACTTAATATTATCTAAAATGCTTGCATTGTACAGCCAAGTATCTTGAAGTACCATACCAAACATACTTCGTAGATCATTTCTAGTAAAATCGTTAATATTATGATTATCAACTAAAATTGCGCCAGAATTAATATCATAGAAACGCATTAATAGTTTTATTATTGTAGATTTTCCAGCACCAGTAGGACCAACTATGGCAACCTTTTGTCCTGCTTTTATTATAGAAGAAAAATTATTAATAATGATTTTATCATCGTTATAGCCAAATTTTACATTTTTAAATTCAACATTCCCAATTACTTTATCAAGTTTTATAGGACTTTCAACTTCAGGAGTTTGTTCTTCTTCACCTAAAAATTCAAATACACGTTCAGCAGCAGCAGCTGTTGATTGTAAAGTATTGGAGATATTAGCTAATTGAGCAATTGGCTGATTAAAAGAACGTATATATTGAATAAAGGCTTGAACATCACCAACATCTATGGTTTTTTTAGCAGCCAAATACCCACCTAAGATACAGACTAAAACATAACCAATATTACCTACAAAGGTCATAATTGGCATCATCATTCCTGAAAGAAATTGAGATTTCCAAGCTGAATCATATACTTCTTCATTTAATTTTTTGAATTTAGATATAGCCTCTTCTTCACCATTAAATACTTGAACCACATTGTGACCAGAATATATTTCTTCAATATGTCCATTCATATGTCCAATATATTCTTGTTGAGTTTTGAAATACTTTTGTGATTTCTTTGCAACAGATACAATGAGACCACCTGATAATGGTATTGTCAAAAATGCAACAAGGGTTAATAGAGGACTTATGCTAAGCATCATTACTAATACACCAATAACAGTTGTTGTAGAAGTTATTAATTGAGTCAAACTTTGATTTAAAGTTTGACTTAAGGTATCAACATCATTAGTTATTCTAGATAATACTTCTCCATGAGTTCTTGTATCAAAATATTTTAATGGAAGCTTATTTATTTTTTCAGAAATATCTTTTCTGAATCTGTAAGTTATTTTCATGGATACTCCAGACATTATATAAGCTTGAACATATGCAAAAACTGAAGAAATAATATATAAAAATACAAGTAATAAAATGCAGTTTCTTATATAATCGAAATCTGTTAAAAGATTTAAACCCATACTCCAGGCAATTAAGCCTTCAAAAAGTTTTGTTGTTGCTTTACCTAGAATTTTAGGTCCTACAATGGAAAAAATAGATGAAAATATAGCAAAAATTATAACTACAATTATTCTTCCTTTGAATTCTGACATATATGAAAATAAAGTAAGCATTGTACTTTTAAAGTTTTTTGCTTTTTCTCCTCCAGCCATTGCTCCCATACCGCCGCCCATGCCCATAGGACCTCTTCCACGTGAAGCTGGCTTTTTTTCACTCATTATAATTCCTCCTTGCTAAGCTGAGATAAAGCAATTTCCTTATAGACTTCACAAGTTTCCATAAGTTCATTGTGTGTACCTTTCCCAACAATATGACCTTTATCTAAAACTATTATCTGGTCTGCAGTCATTATTGTGCTTATTCTTTGGGCTACTAGTAAAACTGTACTTGAACCAGTTTCATTCTTTATTGCTCTTCTAAGGGCAGCATCTGTTTTAAAATCTAAGGCTGAAAAACTGTCATCAAAAATACATATTTGAGGTTTTTTTACCAAGGCACGAGCAATTGATAAACGCTGCTTTTGACCACCGGAAACATTATTACCACCTTGTGCTATTGAAGTTTCAAATCGATCTTCTTTTGAATCTATAAATTCCATTGCTTGAGCTATTTCAGCTGCTTTTAAAATATCAGCTTCAGTTGAGTCTTTGCCACCATAAGCAATGTTGCTGTTTATAGTCCCAGAGAATAAAATTCCTTTTTGTGGTACATAGCCTAAGTTATTTCTTAAATCATAAAGAGATAAGTCATTTACATTAATACCATCTATTAAAACTTCACCTTTGGTTGCATCATAAAACCTTGGAATTAAATTAACCAAAGATGATTTACCACTTCCTGTTGAACCTATAAAAGCAGTTGTTTCACCTGGTTTAGCAATAAAATTAATATCATGAAGAACATCTTCTTCTGCACCAGGATAACTAAAGCAGACATTTTTAAATTCTATAAGCCCTTTTAAGGAAGCTTTAATATTTAATGGGGAAATAGGATCTTTTATTGATGGGTCTGTTTCAAGAACATCTGCAATACGAGCTGCAGAAACAGAAGCTCTTGGAATCATGATAAACATCATTGCCATCATTAAAAATGCCATTATTATTTGCATAACATATTGCATATATGCCATCATTTCTCCAACATCCATCTTAAAAGCAGATACCTGTTTAGCTCCAACCCAAACAATTAAAACTGTAACTAAATTCATTAATAACATCATAGCAGGCATCATCCCCGAGGTGACTCTATTAATAAAAAGATTAGTATCTGTTAAATTTTTATTAGCTTTATCAAATCTATTTTCTTCGAATTTTTGAGTATTAAAAGCTCTAATTACAAGCATACCATCTAGATTTTCACGAACTACTAAATTAAGCTTATCAATTAAGCTTTGAACTATTTTGAATTTTGGCATTACTAAAACGAACATAGTTAAAATGATACATAAAAGCACTACTATAGAAAGTACAACAATCCAAGACATGGATTTACTATTTGCGAGTGCATGTATAACACCACCAATACCTAGAATTGGTGCATAAAAAACAATTCTTATAACCATAACAATAAGGGTTTGTATTTGGGTAATATCATTGGTTGTTCTGGTTATAAGAGAAGAAGTTGAAAATTTATCGAATTCAGCACTGGAAAAGCTTTCAACTTTTTTGAATAAATCAATTCTCAAAGTTTGAGACAGTCCAGCAGCAACTTTAGCAGCAAAAAAACCTACAGCAACACTGAAGATTGCACTTACAAGAGATATTCCAATCATTTTAAAGCCTGTTTTTATTATATAAAGTGAATTATTAGTAGCTATTCCTTTATTAACAATGTCAGACATATAGTCAGGCAATGAAAGATCACAAATTGCTTGTCCAAATAACAACATAACTGCAAGTAGAATAAATAGAATATAGGGTTCAAAGTATTTCATTAATCTGGTCATATAAAATCATCACCTCTTTAAACTACTGTATAGATTTTATGATACTACGGTATAATAAGTTTGTAAATACGGTTGTTAAAGTATATAATGTTAGTATAATTCAAGGTTGACATATTAAAAAGTAGTTGATAATATTGACCTGAATTGCAATGACTTGGAGATGGAGGTGAAATATTGTGGAATATGAAAATTCAACTAAGAAGCGAATAAGAGAAGTTGCTCTTAATTTATTTAATGAGAAGACTTTTGAAACAGTTACTTTAAATGAAATTTGTGCTGCAAGTGGTATTAACAAGCATACATTTTATTATTACTTTAAATCTAAGGATGAACTTTTAAGGGACTATTATAAGATTCCAAGTAAAGTAACTCCTTATGATCTTACTACAATTTTGACTGCCGATTCTTATGTTGAACAATTATGGCTTTTAAATAAGAATTTTTTAGATTTTGTTGAAAATTCAGGTGTAAATATTGTAAAACAATTAATTATAAAAAATTTAAAAGATGATGTGGGAACTTTTAAAATAAGTGAAGAGAGAAAAGAAATGATTAAAGTTGAATGTGAGATAATAAGAAAAGGACAAGAAAGTGGAGAGTTTTTAAATAAAGCAGAACCAGAAGTATTGGCTATATTACTGAAACAAATAACTCATTCAACAGCTGTTACCTGGAGTCTTAAAAATGGCGGTTTTGATTTTAAGACAGCAGCAAGATACATGTATGAATCGATGTTTAATGTTGCGCCAGAATTAAGAAGCGTTAAAGAATATGATATATTAGGAATATTTTAGATTAATAAAGCTTCAAAAGTATTGGGGATTGGTAGGAGGAACAAGATGAAAAAAATTAAAGCCGTATTATTTGATATGGATGGAGTAATATTTGATACTGAAAGAATTTATTTAGAACACTGGACAGAGATATTTCAAAAGTATGGATATACAATGACACAAGAAGTTTATGCATCTGTAATGGGGCGTGGACGAGAAAATGTAATGAGAATATTTAAAGAAGTGTTTGGTCAGGATTTGCCTATACTGGAAATGTATAAGGAAAAGGATAAAATGTTAAAACAAGCAGTAGAAGAAGGTAAGGTTCCTATGAAGCCTGGTGCAAAAGAGATACTGAGCTTTCTTAAAAATAATAATTTTAAAACAGCGCTTGCGACTTCAGCTAAAAGAGATAGAATGATTATGCAGTTAAAGATGGCTAATATTGAAGCTGAATTTGATGCTGTTATTTGTGGAGATGATATAACAAAGTCTAAACCAAATCCAGAAATATTTTTAATGGCAGCACAAATCATTGGTATTGCTCCAGAAAATTGTGCTGTTGTGGAGGATTCCTCTGCAGGCATTGAAGCTGCATATAAGGCTGAAATGTTGGCATTACATGTTGAAGATTTAAAAAAGCCAGATGAGGAAATATTGAAATATTGCCAAAAGAGTTTTAAGGATTTATTTGAAATTAAAGAATACATTGCCCAAATATCAAATATCAATATTCAATGATTATTGATATTTTGAAGATACATACATAAAGCATTTAATAAAGTAATAAAGAGAATAAAATTAATCCAAAATGTACACCCTAACATATGAGGTGATACAAGTGGATAATAATAAAAATAGAAAAAAAGATAGACCTAAATCTAATGCAGAGTGGAGAAAAGTTGATCCGAAAGGAAATGCAGATCTAGGAATTATTGATGGTAAAAAAATAGGAGCGCCTCCACACAAAGAAAAGGATCATCTATAGTAATATGGAGAATATATTAAGAAAAGTTTGTCTTAGTTTAATATATTCTCTTTTGAAAATTAAAAAAATTTTATAATAATTGACAAATGAACGTGAATATTAAAAAATGAAATTGAGCATTGAGCATTGAGCATTGAGCATTGAGCATTGAGCATTGAGCATTGAAAATTGATAATTGAAATGTGAGGAGAGAAAGAAGATGTCATTAGAGTTAAATATATGTGAATTAGGAGAAGCATTAAGAAAAATAGAAGAAAAATATAAATTAGAGGTATTAATAAAGTCAAATCTAAGTGGTGGTTGGATGACAATTACAGGAGAAGCCATAATAGAAAAAGTTCCAAAAGATAAAAAGACAAGTTGTGGCGGAGGAAACGGTGACAACATTATAGATATAAAAATTAAAACTGAAAATAATGAAGATGGACTTATTATGAAAATAACAGGGGCTAAAAATAAAAAGTTTTCAATAGATGTATCAAGTGCTAGGTATAAAGAAATACGTCCTAATAATTTATCAATAAATCAAACAAAAATCAATGAAAATGAAAGTAAGTTAAGGATAGACGAAAACATAATATTTTCAATAAAAGCGCCTGCAGATGAGGTCATACAAATTATAGCAGGTTAAAATAATAACTGAATAAAACAATAGCAATTACAAATACTATTATAGAAACTATGATAGTAGGAGTGTGATAAAAATGGACAATAGTATGAAAAGAAAACATACAAATAAACATAAGAGTTTAAATCATAATCCGCAAGCAGAAAGCGCAAATGCAGTTTTTGGTGAACCAAAAGCTAAGGATTCTGAATTTATTCCGAAGACTTTTGAGTAGTAAATTTGAAATTTTATACTTTAATATTATATAGTAGTTAAAAAATAAAAGGATTCTCTTAATACCTGAGAATTCTTTTATTTTATTTAAGAATATAGATATCAAAATTTATAATATTAATGTATATAAAAATGTTGAATTTAGAAGTATTCATGTATAAAATTAATATTAGGGAATAGTTGCAGCAGTATGGTGATTATGAGAGGGGGAAAGACGTATATGCATGTTTTTATGGCGAGACAACCAATATTCGATAAAAAGAATAATGTTATTGGTTATGAATTATTATTTAGAAATGGTTATGAAAATGCTTATAATAGTGTTGATGGGAATGAAGCAACACTGCAAGTAATAGCAAATTCATTTTATGAATTCGATTTCAAGGCTGTTACAGATAATAAAAAAGCTTATATAAATTTTACTGAAAAATTAATAAAGGAAGAAATAGCAACAATCCTTCCCACTGAGAACGTTGTAATAGAAATTTTAGAAACTGTCGAACCAACTGAAGAGATTATAAATGCATGTAAGAAGCTTAAGGAAAAAGGATTTACTTTAGCATTAGATGATTTTGTATATGATAAGAAATATAGAAAATTAGTAGAAATAGTTGATATAATAAAAGTAGATTTCCTAATTACTAAAGGTTTTGAAAGAAAAAAAATATTTGATTTATTAGAAGTAAATAAAAATATTAAGTTTTTGGCTGAAAAAGTTGAAAATGTAGAGGAATATAATGAAGCAATCTATTTCGGATACACATATTTTCAAGGATATTATTTTAGTAAACCAGTTATTTTATCTACTCAAACAGTTTCACCGAACAAAAATACAGCATTAAAAATTATGAAATTAATAAATGATAAAGATTTTAATTATGCAGATTTAGAAACTCTGATTTTACAAGATGTAAGTCTATCATATAAATTAACTAAACTTATTAATTCTTCTGCATACTATATAAAAAATAAAATAACATCGATTAAATATGCCATAGCATTTCTTGGAGAAAAAGAAATTGTAAAATGGCTGTATGTTGTTTTATTGCATGACCTAAAAGAAAGAAATCCAGAGGAATTGATTAGAGTTTCTCTGCAGAGAGCAAGATTTTGTGAACTTATATGTAGCATGAGCAAGTATAAACAAAAAGCTTTTTTAGCATATATGACTGGTATGTTTTCTGTTATGGATGCTATTTTAAATTGTTCTATGGATAAAGTTATACAAGATTTAAATGTATTTGATGAAGTGAAAGATGCATTACTTGGTGAAGAAAATGAACTAAATACAATACTGAAACTAGCTGTTAGTTTTGGAAGAGGAGAGTGGGAAGATTCTGAGGCTTATGCTGAGAAGATTGAGGCAGATATAAATCAGATTTCAGGAGTATATTTTGATGTTATCGTATGGGTAGATAACATACAGTATGAATAAAATTATATGGAATTATACTTATGCAAAACTTACCCAAATCAGATACATATTTATTACAGCGGACTTATGAAATTATCGCTGAATGGGTTCTAAGTGGAAGGATGCACCCATTTCTGCATGTTCCTAAAGTAAATTTATGACAAGCAGAAAGTGGAACAACCTTCCACTAATAACCATCACAGCTTAATTTCATATGCCGCTTGCACAAATATGTATCTAATTTCTAGAGTAGTGTTACGATCATAATTTCTCAATGATGTATGTATATTCCGTTCATAAGTTTGATTATTAATTTGGATATCTATACAATCTTGGGAAATTAAAATTACAAAACTACACTAGAAATATAATACATTTTTTCTGGAGAAGGCATGCGAAATTGAGCTGATGAAGGTCCTTAATGGGGGCTTGTTTCATTTTCAGCTTGTCCAGATTTTACATCTGGAACACGCTGAAATGACGACAAGCACACATTTAGAACCTTCCAGCGAAAATTTCACTAGTCCTGCGGAAGATAAATGTATCATATTTCGGTAATTGTTGCATAAGTCTAATTTTTGGTTTGGATATCTATAATTATATTTAAATTTATATTAATTAAAATGAGACTATTGAAAAATCTCTGTTGTTAAACGAGTAACTATTTCAATAGTCTCATTTTATTTTCTAGTTTAATTCATAAATTAAATGTTGAAAAAGTAAGTATTTAAAAAAAGTAGTCATAATGTCTTTGATTAATTGAATATATTTTAGGTATAAGGGAGGAGGAGTGTTTATGAGTATAAATTTTAAGGAATTTATAGAGACAGATAGAGATAAGTATAACACCCAAAGATTTGAAGGTAATTTCTTAAATTATTTAAATATAGTTAAGGAAAATCCAGAGGTGGTTAGGCTTGCACATAAAAGGATTTATGAAATGATAGTTGAGAAAGGTGTAGAAGAATTAAAAGCTGATGAAAATCCAAGAGTAAGAAAAATTTATGGGAATGATTTAATAAGAAGGTATGGTTTCTTTAAAGAGGACTTTTTTGGTATTGATAAAGTCATTATGAAACTTGTTAGTTATTTTAAATCTGCTGCCATGAAGGGAGAAGAAGCTAGACAGGTTTTATATCTTGTTGGGCCAGTTGGAGCCGGTAAATCTTCAATAGTTGAAAGCTTAAAATCTGCATTAGAAGATTGTGAACCAGTATATTCACTTAAGGGATGCCCTATGCATGAAGAACCACTTCATTTGATTCCAAAACACTTAAGACCAAAATTTCAAGAAATGTTAGGAGTTCAAATTGAAGGTGATCTTTGTCCTATATGTAAATATAAGCTTATTAATGAACTTAAAGGCATGTATGAAGATTTCCCAGTTGAAAGAACAGAATTTTCTATAAGATCAAGAAAAGGGGTAGGCGTGGTTCCACCAGTAGATCCTAATAATCAAGATACTTCAATTTTAACAGGGGCCGTTGATATTTCCAAAATGGATTTATATTCAGAAGATGATCCAAGAATATTTTCTTTAAATGGAGCTTTTAATGTTGGTAATCGTGGACTTGTAGAATTTATAGAGGTATTTAAAAATGATGTTGAATATCTTCATACAATAATAACTGCAACCCAAGAAAAATCCATACCTTCACCTGGTAAGGGCTCTATGATTTATTTTGATGGAGTTATAGTTGCACATTCTAATGAAGCTGAATGGAATAAGTTTAAATCTGATCATACCAATGAGGCAATATTAGATAGAATAGTTAAGGTTGAAGTACCATATTGTTTAGAACTTGATGAAGAAGTAAAAATTTATGAGAAGATTTTAAAGAAGAGTAATTTTAAAGCACATATTGCACCTCATACTATTGAAATGGCAGCAATGTTTGCAATACTTTCAAGATTAACACCTTCAGCGAAGGTGGATTCTATGACAAAGCTTAAAATATATAACGGAGAAGAAATTGTTGAAAAGGGAACTACAAAGAAAATTGATATTGGAGAGCTTAGAGAGGAAGCAGGACAATATGAAGGAATGAAGGGAATAAGTACAAGATTCATTATAAAGGCAATAGATAATGCACTTTCAGAATCAGAGCATGATTGTATAAATCCACTTAGTATAATGGAAAGCATGATAAAGTCTGTCAAAGAACTTGATATTGCAACAGATGATAAGAAAAAGTATTTAGGATTTATTCAAGATAATATAAGAAAAGAATATAATAAAATTCTTGAGAAAGAAATTACAAAAGCATTTATTCATTCTTTTAGAGAACAAGCCGAAAGTTTATTCAATAATTATATAGATAATGCAGAAGCTTTTGTTAATAAGAGTAAGATAAAAGATCTTTCAACTGGAGAAGAACTTAATCCAGATGAAGAATTTATGAGGAGTATAGAGGAGCAAATAGGTGTGTATGCTGCATCTTCTAAAGGGTTTAGATCAGATGTAACTTCTTATATGTTTTATATAGTTAGAAAAGGTGGAAAATTGGATTATACATCTTATGAACCATTAAAAGAAGCAATAGAAAAGAAATTAACTGCCTCAGTTAAAGATTTATCAAGAATTATTACCAAGTCAAAAGTAAGAGATAAGGAACAAGCAGAAAAATATAGTTCTATGGTTGAAGAAATGAAAAGAAATGGATATTGTCTTCATTGTTGTGATGTAATCTTGAAGTATGCTGCTAATAATTTATGGAGAGATTAAGCTAAGTTATGGCAATATTTAGAGATTATACTAACAATCAAATTGATCACGACAGATCCATAGAAGATAGAAGAAGACATAGGCAACTAGTAGAAAAATCTATAAAAGAAAATTTAGGGGATATATTATCGGAAGAAAGTATTGTTGGTGAGAGCAAAAATAAAAAATTTAAAATACCTATTAAAGGAATTAAGGAATATCAATTTGTCTATGGGAAAAATTCTAAAGGCGTTGCAAGTGGAGTTGGAGATGAAAAAAGAGGGGATAAATTAGGAACTGGTAGTAAAAAATTAGCTAAAGGAAATCAAGGTGCAGGAAATGAAGAGGGTGATGATGTTTATGAAACAGAAATCACTCTCGAAGAATTGATGGATTATATATCAGAGGATTTAAATCTGCCAAATTTAGATCAAAAAAAATACTCTGAAATAATTACTGAAACTAGTGGTAAAAAGAGAGGATATCAAACGCATGGAATAAGACCAAGACTTGCAAAAAAGAAAACTGTAATGTCAAAAATTGCACGAAAGCAAGGAAAGAAAAGAGCACTTCATGAACTAGAATCTGACGAAGAAATTGAGAGATTTCCATTTAGGGAAGAAGATTTAAGATATTATAGAGTTAAATTAAAACCTAAAAAAGATAGTAATGCGGTTATGATATTTATTATGGATGCATCAGGTTCAATGGATGTAACTAAAAAATATTTAGCTAGATCATATTTTTTTGTATTAGCTGCTTTTTTGAAGAGAAAGTATAATAATATAGCTTTTGAATTTATATATCATACTACTGTAGCAAAAAGAGTTGATGAATATGAATTTTTTCATAAATCAGAATCAGGAGGAACTTATATTTCAAGTGGAATTAATGAAGCATTAAAGGTTATTGAAGAAAAATATCCTCCAGCAGCATGGAATATATATAGTATATATGCAAGTGATGGAGATAATTGGTCAGAAGACAATGAAAGAGCCATTGTTGCAGTTAAAAGCATATGTGAAGTCAGCAATATGTTTGGATATGCAGAACTTTTGCCATCAACATATACAACAACCATGTATCATAAGTTCACAAAAGATATAACCAATGCGAATTTTGTGTCTGTAATTATTAAAGAAAAGAAGGATTTATGGGATGCACTTAAGATTATGCTTAGGAAGGAGTTAAAGGAGGAATAAGAAAGTGGAGTATAGTTTTAGAGATCTTGAAATTTGGAATGAAAAAATTGAGAAAAAAGTTAAAGAATATGGATTGGATTTTTATCCTCAGGAATTTGAAATGATAAATTTTAATGAGATGATAGGGTATGAGGCTTATGTTGGAATGCCTTCAAGATATCCTCATTGGAGTTTTGGAAAGTCATATGAAAAAAATAAAACACTATATTCTTTCAATCTTACTGGTCTTCCTTATGAAATGGTTATTAATTCAGATCCTTGCTTAGCATACTTAATGAAAGATAATACCTTGCTACTGCAAATATTGACAATGGCCCATGTGTATGGACATAATGATTTCTTTAAAAATAACAGATTATTTAAGCAAGGTACTAATGCAAAATATACCTTAGAAATGTTTAATTTAGATTCTAAGATTATAAGAGAATATATTGATGATCCAAGTATAGGATACTCAGAGGTAGAGAGAATATTAGATGCAGCTCATGCTATAAGATACCAAGCTAAAAGGAATATAGGCGTGAGGGAATTATCCAATGACGAAATAAAAGATAATATATTAAAGGATTATGAAAATAAAAGAGAAAATAGAGGCATTCTAGATTCTAATAACAAAATAAGTTTGCCGGATTTGGATAAAATCCCTTTAGAACCTGTTGATGATATTATGGGATTTATACTAGAATATGGTCCTTTAGAAGATTGGCAGAAAACTATCATGAGAATAGTCAAAAGGGAAACGGAATATTTTATGCCTCAAATTGAAACTAAAGTAATGAATGAAGGATGGGCAAGCTATACACATTATAATATTTTAAAGGATTTAGAACTTCCTCAAGAACTACATCTTGAATTTTTAAAGAGGCATAATGATGTAATAGCGCCTGCTATTGGTGGATTAAATCCATATTATATAGGATTCAAAATATTTGAAGATATTGAAAAGAGATATGGAAAGGAAAAAATATTTGAGGTAAGAGAAGTTGAGAGAGATTCTTCTTTCTTAAGGCGCTATTTAACAAAGGAATTGTGTGAAGAACTAAATTTATTCCAGTATAATGAAAGGACTTTTGATGTTGTTATTGAAGAAATATCAGATGATATTGGATGGAAAACAATAAGAGATACCTTGAGTTATACAGCTGGCATGGGGAATATACCTTACATTAGAGTTGTGGATCTAAATAAGAAAAATCACATGTTAACCTTAGAAAATGTCTTTGATGGAAGGGCACTAGAACTTTCTTATGCAAAGGAAACATTAAAATATATACAAGAATTATGGGGGCATGATGTTACATTAATTACAAAATCGACTGATAAGCAGGAAGTGATTTTAACCTGTAATCAAGAAAAGAAAATAAGCATTTCTTAGGAGAGAAAAAGGAACCTAACTAGAAAACAAAATTGTAATAAATTTATAAGGAATTAATTATGAAATTTGATGATTTAGTAAAAAAGCAATATGAAGATATAGATAATATAAGTGGATTATTGAAGAACTATGTAGACTCCTATAGATTGCTTATAGCCAGTGCGTCAGAACTATATGGTATTAATTTGGCAAAAAAAAGTGATGTCAAAAAAGCGTTGGATAGAGTTGAAGAAGTTGGAGAATTAATTGATAAATTAATAGATACATTAGATAAGTGTGAGGTATCTTATTTGAAATACTGTAATATTAAAAATGATTATATTATTAGTAGCACAGAAAAGGATAAGATATTTACTGAGATAGATAATGAATTAAATTTTCAAAATTCTCAAAGAGAAGAGTAAAATAATTAGAAAATAAAAAACTCTGCCTGGTTAAGGACAGAGTTTTTTTGAAGAAAAAATCTAATATTTAGAATTTCTTCAATTTAAGTTTAGATACCATTAAATACGAACCTATTAACATTAAAATTACAACAAGATAAACTGGCGCTTTTGTATTTAAGTTAAGTAATGAAAAAAGTGCCATAAAACACCCTACAATTGTTATAGGAACGCCTGTAAAAGAACCATCAAAATCAGTAGTATTAAATCTTGCCAACCTATATGCACCACAGATTGGGAATAATAGTAAAACTATATAACCTAATAATCCATTAGGACCAAAGGTATTAAGATTAAATAATATATATACTAATATAGATGGTGCTACACCAAAAGAAACCAAGTCAGCCAATGAATCCAATTCTTTCCCCAAATCACTAGATACATCTAAAAAACGAGCTATTCTTCCATCATATCTATCAACTAATCCAGCTAATAAGATAAAAGCACCTGCTAATGGATAGTTATCATTCATTGCTGATAATATAGATATAATTCCGCAAGACAAATTAATAAAGGTAAATACATTAGGAATACAACTTTTCCTCATAATATCACTCCTAAAATTATAAAAAATACTTACAAATATTTATTATAGCATAAAAATATAAATAATATAAGACATAAATTAATTTTAGCAAATTTTAGTGTGTTTTGTATCGACATTAAATTAGTAGAATGCTATAATCAAATTTAGCACATAAGTAGTATATGTGTAATTTTTTTGAAATAATATTATAACTCGATTTATTAAGATAACTATTAATAAAATAATTTTATTATAAAATATTAATTAAGAAATTTAGTGGAGGTAGGTTTATTTATGAAAAAGGTAAGATTCATATACAACCCATACTCAGGAGAAAATAGCATAATAGGCGAACTGGATAATGTTATTAGATTACATCAGGAAGCAGGCTTAACAATTGTTCCATATAGAATTCAAAAAGGGAGAGATTTAGAAGAAGCCCTAGATATAATTGATGAAACTTATAACTATGTTTTGGTTGCTGGCGGTGATGGAACTGTTGATTCTGTAGTAAATGCTATGAAAAACAAAGATATAAATATACCAATAGGAATATTACCAGTTGGAACAGCTAATGATTTTGGAAAATTTATAAACATGCCTAAAGATATTGAAGAAGCATGTAAACAAATATTAGAATCAAAACCAGTTGCTGTGGATATTGGTAAGATAAATGACAAGTATTTCATAAATGTAGCAAGTTCAGGGCTTTTTACTGATATATCTCAAAAAATAGATGAGAACTTGAAAAACACAATGGGAAAAATAGCATATTATCTAAAGGGAATAGAAGAACTTCCTAATTTTAGAAAATTAAAAGTAAAAGTATCTTCAAAAGAATGTGAATATGATGGTGAAATGTATTTACTGTTAGTTTTTAATGGAAAAACTGCTGGAAATCTTAATTTGGCTACAGAAGCTGAGATTACAGATGGAAAGCTAGATGTAATAGTATTTAAGGCAATACAAGTAATAGAAATTTTACCTCTATTTATAAAGCTTTTAAGAGGAGAACATTTAGATTCAGATAAGGTTGTTTACTTTAGAACAGATGATGTATACATTGAATCATCTGAAGATATTGTTACAGATATAGATGGAGAAAGAGGACCAGATTTCCCTGTAAGAATTCAATGTATTAAAGGCGGAATTAAACTTTTAGGTATAAAATAGGATAAATTATAATAAATATAAGTAACAGAACTGTGGATTGGAGAGGGCGTTGTGAACTTTGCATATTATTTGTTTTTGTTACTTATAATTTTTTTAGCAATTTCAATTATTAAAAAGAATTTAGAAGTTTCACCAAAGAAAATAAAAATTTACTTAACTATAGTAGTTACATTATTTTTGTTAAGACATATAGCATTATTTCTTTTATGCATACTTAAGAACAGTAATATAACATATTATTTAAAATCAATAATATTTTTAAATCATTTAACAATTCCACTTATTGTACTTGCAATAACCTATGTATATTTAAGATCAGAAACTTTAAATTTTGGAGGCAGTTATGTTATTGCAGCATTAGTTAGTGCTATTTATGGAGTAATAATTTATATATCTAAGGTAACTGTACAAGTAAGTTATTCCTATGGTTTTATATTGGAAATAGATAAAAGTACAAATTTATTTTTATTTTCTTTAATTTTACTTGGAATATTACTTATTTTAAATGTAATCTTGTTAGATAGGCCTTACGCTAACAAAAAAGGTATATGGTTTATAATTATTGCAATTTCAATAGTTATGATTGAAGATATTATTATTCTAGGTGGAGTTAAAATTTTCCCATATTCGGTTATAGGGGAAATGTTGTTTTTAATGATTATGAATTTTGTATTGAGTAGTTTTAAACCTACGGCTTTAAAAAAATAAATTAATTTATAGTTAGCGAGTATTAAGCTAAAGAATGTGCAAAAATAGCCCCCTTATAAATACTAATTATAAGGGGGGGATTTTAGTTTAAGAGTTAAATCAAAATCTCTGAACTAATGGACTCTTTTTTTGCCATTTCCATTTTTATGTGAAGAATTTTGGTTCTTTGTATTTCTATCATTTCTATTCAAATTATTCTTTGATTGAGTACTTGATGCATTTTTAGATTTACTATTTTTAATACTATCTGATTTTTTATTTGAAGTTCTAGTGCTATTTTTATCAGAATTATTATTTGTTTTACTAGTAGTTTTATTCTTCCCTTGATAACCAAGCTTACCAGGAGCAAAACCTATCAAGCAATCTTTTCCATTACCAATTAAATCTTCCCTATGGGCTTTAACTAAAGCTTTTTTTACTTTTTGATGATTTTTTGGTACAGCAAATTGAATTAAAGCTCTTTGCATTTCTTTTTCTTCTGGAGTTTTTGGCACATAAACTTCTTCTCCAGTTAGAGGATTAACTCCAGTATAATAAATTGTAGTTGAAAGACTTCCAGGAGTAGGATAGAAATCTTGTACCTGTTCTGGAGTATAGCCCATTTGCTTTATATACTGGGCAAGTTCTATTGCAGCATTTAAATCTGAACCTGGATGAGAAGACATTAAATAAGGAACTAAAAATTGTTTCTTATCAAGCTTTTCATTTATTTGAAAATACTTATTAACAAATCTATCATAAACATCTCTTGTAGGTTTACCCATTTGATTTAATACTCTTGGAACAACATGCTCAGGAGCAACTTTTAATTGACCACTAATGTG
This sequence comes from Clostridium sp. YIM B02555, assembly GCF_022320955.1. Lineage (NCBI taxonomy): Bacteria > Bacillati > Bacillota > Clostridia > Eubacteriales > Clostridiaceae > Clostridium > Clostridium sp. YIM B02555. The sequence goes on from NZ_JAKJJY010000016.1 coordinate 74,878, forward strand.
ATGTTCGCATAGTTCTTTGAAGAAAGAATCATTTTTATCATGTATAAGATAATCATATCTAATTCCGGAACGGACAAAAACTTTTTTTATTCCAGGAAGTTTTCTTACTTTCTTTAATAATGAAAGATATTCAGTATGATCTATTATTAAATTTTTACAAGGACTAGGGAACATACATTGCTTATTTTTACAAGTACCATGCTCTATTTGCTTTTTGCAGGCTCTATGCCTAAAGTTTGCAGTAGGTCCCCCAACATCATGTATATATCCTTTAAAGTTAGGCAGAGTTGTTAATAGTTTTGCTTCTTCAATAATTGATTCTTGTCCTCTGTTTTGAATAACTCTTCCTTGGTGAAAGGTTAAGGCACAGAAAGAACAGGAACCAAAGCAGCCTCTATGGCTTGTTATTGAAAATTCAACTTCTGTTATTGCCGGAATCCCACCTTTTGCTTCATATATTGGATGATAGGTTCTTGTATACGGTAAATCGTAGGTCATATCCATTTCAGCTTGAGTTAAATCCTCTTGAGGTGGGTTTTGAACTAAGTATCTATCTCCATATTGTTGAATTATAGTCCTACCATTTATAGAATCTTGTTCATAGTATTCTAATTTATAAGCTTTTCCATAAGCTTTTTTATCAGTAGACACTTCTTCAAATGAAGGAACTGTAACTGCATCTTTAATATTAGAAATGTCTTTAGTTAAGTAACAGGTTCCACGTACAGTAGTGACATTCTTAATATTAGCTCCATATCTTAATAAATCAGCAATTTGAATTATAGTTTTTTCACCCATACCATACATTAATAAATCAGCTTTTGCATCTACAAGAATACTTCTCCTAACTTTGTTATCCCAGTAGTCATAGTGAGCAAAACGTCTAAGACTTGCTTCTATACCACCAATTGCTATAGCAGTGTCTTTGTAGGCTTCTCTTATTCTATTACAATAAACAATAAGTGCTCTATCTGGTCTATGGCCAGCTTCACCACCAGGAGAGTATAAATCTTCGTGTCTTATTCTCTTTGCAGCAGTGTAGTGATTAACCATTGAATCTATATTTCCTGAATTAACTAAAAAGCCATACTTGGGCTTACCTAGTCTCTTAAAATCTTCACAGTCATGCCAATTTGGCTGAGCTATAATACCAACAGTAAAACCTTGGGCTTCAAGGGTTCTACCTATTATAGCAGTACCAAAAGAGGGATGATCCACATATGCATCACCGGAAACAATAATAAAATCCAACTGTTCAATTTTTCTTTTTTCTAAGTCCTCTCTACTAATAGGTAAAAATTCCTTGCAAAGTTTCATATATTAATAACTCCAATTCTACAAAATTTATTCTTAATGTATATTATCATAACCATAGATACATTACAAATTAATAATAAATAATTTAAGGATAAAATTCTGGAGAAATTTCTAAGAAAAAATTAATCATTTTATTGATAAGCAATCAAAAAATGTTGACTTTTTTTTTATATAGACTATAATTATTATATAAACCCTATCAAAACAGTAAGAATTAAAAACTATGAAAAAGGAAAGTAGCATAAAGGAAGTTTACAGAGAGAAAAGAGAGATGAGAACTTTTTAGCAGTAATTTGTGTGAAGTGCCCTTTGGAGTTGAAGTCTGAATATAGTAAGATTCTCCGGATTCACCCGTTATAGTGATATAGCATATTTAAGTGCTTGAATTGAGTGGGATTAGTAAAAATCCAATTAGAGTGGAACCGCGAATGTTACTTCGTCTCTATATGTTTATAGAAGATGGAGTTTTTTTATATTTTTTTACTAAATGAACAATATGGATTATGTAAATTTGAGGAGGATATTAATATGATTTATGATGGAGTATTACAATTGATTGGAAATACACCTATTTTGAAGCTTAGTAATTTGATTAAGGATGAAAATATTGCAGATATATATGTAAAGCTTGAAAAATTCAATCCAGGTGGAAGTGTTAAAGATAGAGCAGCTCTTGGAATGATTGAAAAAGCTGAAAAAGAAGGAGTATTGAAGCCAGGAGCAACAATAGTAGAGCCTACAAGTGGAAATACTGGAATAGCACTTGCTCTTATTGGTAAATTAAAAGGCTATAATGTAACAATTGTAATGCCAGAAACAATGAGTAAAGAGAGAAGAGATTTAATTAAAGCTTATGGTGCAAACCTTGTATTAACAGAAGGTGCAAAAGGAATGAAGGGTGCTATAGAAAAGGCGATAGAAATAGGAAGTGAAGATGGATTCTTTATTCCACAACAATTTGAAAATATTGCAAATCCAGAAAAACATTTTGCAACAACAGCTGAAGAAATATTTAAGGATATACCAGATCTAGATGTATTTATAGCAGGAGTTGGAAGTGGTGGAACAATTGTTGGTGTTGGGAAGAATTTAAAGAAGAAAAATTCTAACATTAAAATAATTGCAGTTGAACCAGCTAATTCACCAGTTTTAAGTGGGGGAAATCCAGGTGGCCACAAAATTCAAGGAATTGGTGCAGGGTTTGTTCCAGGTGTTTATGAAAATGATTATACCGATGAAATAATTCCTGTAAAAGATGAAGATGCATTTACCACTGCAAAGGCAGTAGCTGAAAGAGAAGGAATATTGGTAGGAATATCTTCAGGAGCAGCAATATACGCAGCTATAGAAGTAGCAAAGAAACTTGGAAAAGGTAAAAAAGTATTAGCTGTTGCTCCAGATGGTGGAGAAAAATATATATCAATGGGATTATATGATTAATTAACTCACATATAATAGAATATTCTCTATAATAAATATGAGAGTCGTGAGTAGAAGTTTAGTTAGGGTTTTAGAAGAATTTATCAATCAATGATTTTAGATTGTGAAAGACTTTATTAAAAACTACTAAAAAGGAGAATAAGCTGTGTTTAAGAAACTAAATTATGATTTAGAAAGAGTATTAAAGGAAGATCCAGCAGCTAAAAGTAAATTAGAAGTACTGTTATTATATCCATGCATTCATGCATTAATATCATATAGGATGGCTCATTTCCTTTATTTGAAAAAAAGATACTTTTTAGCTAGATTGCTTTCTCAATTATCAAGATTTACAACTGGAATAGAAATTCATCCAGGAGCTCAAATAGGAAAGGGGCTATTTATAGATCATGGAATGGGAGTAGTAATCGGTGAAACAGCTGAGATTGGAGATAATGTTACTATTTATCATGGGGTAACATTAGGTGGGACTGGAAAAGATAAAGGCAAAAGGCATCCAACAGTTGAAGATGATGTGTTAATAGGAACAGGAGCCAAAGTGCTTGGACCTATTACTATAGGAAAAGGAGCTAAAATAGGAGCTAATGCGGTTGTAGTAAAAAATGTTCCTCCTAAAGCTACGGCAATAGGAAATGCAGCTAAAAATATAGAGAGATTTCCAACTTCAACTATAATTGAAATTAATGATATAAAAGGACGCAAGAAGAAGATTTTTAATGAAATGGTTATTTAAATAATGGAGAAGATTGAGGTGTGAAAGGAGAAACTATAAAGGTTTATTTTCACACCTTTTCTTTTGAAAAAGATAAATATTTATTGGCATTTGCATAGATATATTAAAAAATATATAATGTATATTGATAATAATTGAAAGTTGACAATTGATCATTGACAATTGATCATTAAATATTTGCGCTTGAAGAGAGGTCGAAAAGATGTTATCACCAATTACAGTTGCTATAATTAAGATGTTACCAGAAAGTTTTGTAATAAAAATTGCCAATATAATAGTTGATAATTATATAAAGAAATATGCGAATATAAAAATAAATGGAATGGAAAAGATTGATAAGGTTAATAAGCCAAGAATATTTGTATGTAATCACTTAAGCAATTCAGATGGATTAGTTTTAGAGCGTGTATTAAAAGAAAAAAGTGATCCTTATTTTGTTGCAGGCGTAAAATTATCAGATGATCCAATAACACAATTAGGAACTAAGATAGTTAAAAATATACCAATTAAGCCTAACTCAGCTGATAAAGAAGCAATAACTAAGGTTGTTAAAGCACTTAAGGCTGGAAATGATATTTTGATATTTCCAGAAGGAACTAGGAGTAGGACAGGTGCTATGATTGAAGGCAGAAAAGGAATTTTACTTTTTGCAAGAATGGCGAAAGCAGAAATAATTCCAATTGGCATGTCGGGCACAGATATATTACTTCCTATTAGTGAAAATGGAAATATGGGTTCTGAAAAGTGGCATGAAGCAGATATTGTTATAAATATAGGTGATAAAATAGTATTTCCTGAAAAAGAAAAAGAAGAAGATAAACATGAATATGATAATAGATGTATGGATATCTTAATGAGAGGTATAGCAAATCTTCTACCAGAAAGATATAGAGGAGTTTATAAATAAGGAGACTATAAATGGTTATGAAGGCAAGGACGAAAAAAATTGTAGATATTTTAAAAAAAGCATATCCTGATGCAAAATGTGAATTGAACTATGAAACACCACTCCAATTACTTGTAGCTACAATATTATCTGCTCAAACTACTGATAAAAAAGTAAATGAAGTTACAAAGGATTTATTTAAGGATTATCCAGATTTAGATGCTTTTTTAACTATTACAAATGATGAACTTGAAGAACGTATAAAACAAATAGGATTATATAGAAATAAGTCCAAGAATTTAATATTAATGTTTAATCAATTAAAAGAAAAATTTAATGGAGAAGTTCCAAAAACTATGGAAGAAATCACATCTCTTGCAGGTGCAGGAAGAAAGACAGCAAATGTTGTACTTTCAAATGCATTTAATGTGCCATCCATAGCAGTAGATACTCATGTATTTCGAGTATCTAATAGATTAGATTTAGCTAATTCAAATAATGTTTTAGAGGTGGAGAAACAACTACAAAAAGAGCTACCTAAAAAAGAATGGACTCTAATGCATCATCTTTTAATTTTTCATGGTAGAAGATGTTGTGTTGCTAGAAACCCGAAATGTAGTGAATGTCCATTAAATACATTATGTAAGTATAGATATCCAAATTAATAATCAAACTTATAAATGGAATATACATGCACAATCGTAACACTACACTAGAAATTAGATACATTTTTCTGGAAGCAGGCATGTGAAATTGAGCTGATGATGGTTCTTAATGGGGGCTTGTTTTATTTACAGCTTGTCCAAATTTTACATCTGGGACACGCTAAAATGACGACAAGCCGCCATTTAGAACCTTCCAGCGAAAATTTCACTAGTCCTGTGGAAGATAAATGTATCTGATTTCGGTAATTGTTGCATAAGTCTAATTCTCGCTTTGGATATCTATATGAAGGTAAATAATTATGTATTAAGTGAACCACATAGAGTGAAATTAAAAGGCTTTGTGGTTCTTTTATTTTGAAAATTAATTTATTAAAATTAAAATATAAGTTAGCAAGTAAGCTAAATAATCTTATTATAAATTAGAATTAATTATTTTTGGAGGGAATCAATGAAAATTGGAGTTATAATGGGTGGTATATCATCAGAAAGAGAAATATCATTAAAAAGTGGAAATTCTATAATAGAAAATATAGATAAGAATAAATATGAGGTATTACCTATTGTCATAGATAAAAAAGAAGATATCATAAACAAAACTAAAGAAATTGATTTTGCACTTTTAGCATTACATGGTCAATTTGGTGAGGATGGAACTGTTCAATCAGTACTTCAAACTTTGGGAATACCATATTCAGGCTGTGGACCATTAAGCAGTGCTATGTGTATGGATAAGGATGTATCTAAGTCTATTTTAGTGGCTGCTGGAATTAGAACTGCACCATGGATTAATTTGAGGAAAAATGATTCTATAGACTATAATCAAATAAATAAATTAGGGTATCCTGTTGTGGTTAAGCCAACTCATGGGGGATCAAGTGTAGCTACATTTATTGTAAAAGAAGAGAAAGATATAGAAAAAAGTGTAGAAGAAGCCTTTAAATGGGACAATGAAGTTATGATAGAAAAATTCATTAAAGGTGATGAAATAACTTGTCCTGTGTATGGAGATAAGATGCTTCCGGTAATTGCTATAAGGCCAAATGCAGAATTTTTTGATTTTACATCAAAATATGAGGATGGCGGAGCACAGGAAGTTGTAGTCGAGTTAGAAAGAAAACTACATGAAGAAGTTGAGAAGATGGCACTAGAAACCTATAAAGCATCGAAATGCGAGGTTTATTCTAGAGTAGATATGATAGTTACAGAAGAAGGCGTTCCATATATACTAGAAGTAAATACACTTCCAGGAATGACTAAAAATAGTTTGATTCCTAAAAGTGCAGCTGCACTAAATATAGATTTTTCTAAGCTTATTGATATGATTATACAAGATTCGATGAAAATAGTAAGATAATAGGATAAAATTTAAAGTAAAAGGTGATCTTTTATGTTACTGCAACATAAAAGATCACCTTTAAGTTTTATTTAATCAGAGTTTCTTTTTACAATCTTTACAAACACCTTTCATAACTAAATCATGATCTGTTAAAGTAAAGCCTGTTGAATTTTGAACCATTTCCTGTATTTGAAGCATTGGGCATGGAATTTCAACTTCTTTATGGCATATATCACATTGCAAATGATGTCTATGGGTTTCTTTTTTTAATTTATATGAAAATACTCCATCATTAAGAGTTATCTTTTCTGTAAGTCCTTTTTCTTCGAATAATTCTAATGTTCGGTAGACCGTGCTTAAATTAATATTTATGTTATTGTTTCTGTAAATATGATATATTTTTTCAGCAGACAAGCTATTTTCAGAATTTGTTAGAATATTTAAAATTTCAACTCTTCCTTGGGTGATTTTAATCCCATTCCTTTTTAGAATTTCATTTGGTTCCATTTTTATATCTCCTAACAGGTAAATATTAATTACATTATATCACATATAAATATAGCTGTTCAAAAATATAAAACTAAAAAAATATCATTTTAAAACCAAAAAATATAAGAACAATTCCTGCGAAAAAATTAGCATATGTGGTTATAAATTTCAACTTTTTAATATATCTGCAGATAAAAAATCCTAAGGTGCAAATAAATAAGGTTATTAATCCAATTAAAATGGAATCAACGCAAAGCAATAAATTACTTGCAATTTCATGAAATGCTGTAAAACCAATAACTAAAGCATCTATACTAACAGATAATCCAAGAATTACACAAGTGCTATTTTTCGTTAAAATTTCATTTTTCTTTGCTTTAAAACTATCTACGATAATAAGTATACCTACAATACCCATTATTATACCACCAGCAATGGAAGGAATAGTGGCAATATAAGTATCGAATAAATAACCTAAGCTTCCACCTAGATATGTAAGTAAAAATTGAAAAAATGCAAAAGATAATATAAATTTCAATTTATGCTTTTTGTTAATTAATGAATTTAAACCAATTCCTAGAGTTATGCCAAAAGCATCCATAGCAAGTGCAATTCCTATTAAAGTAACATCAAATAAATTCATTTAACCTTCTCCTTAAAATAATAGACTATTTTATAATACATATTGCAATTATAAATCATCATTAAATGTTGATTTCCTACGGAAATCTTTAAGTGTTTAACAATTCTTTTTGCAATATATATAGTTAACTTTTTTAAATATATGCAAAAAAATAAAAAAAAAGTCTTTATTTAATACGTTTTTTATTGTATATTATTAAATAGTGTATAACGATAGTTAAATAGTATATCACAATTAAAACATTTGGTGTAGCAAATAAGGAGGAACATTTATGTCAAATTGTATAATAGCCCAATCAGGAGGTCCAACTGCAGTAATTAATTCAAGTGTAGTGGGACTTTTACATGCTAATAAGGAATCAAAAGCTTTTGAAAAAGTATATGGTGGCTTAAATGGTATTGAAGGGATATTAAATAGAAACATAATTGATTTGTCAGCAGTTTCAGATGAAGAGATAAATCATTTTAGATTTACTCCATCTTCTGGTCTTGGGTCTTGCAGATATAAATTAAAAGATTTAGAGAATTCTAGTGAAGAATATGAAAGATTAATAGAAATTCTTAAAGAATATAATATAACATCATTTTTTTATGTTGGTGGAAATGATTCAATGGATACCATTGCTAAACTTTCAAAATATGCAAAGAAAAATAATGTCGGAATAACATTTATGGGAATTCCTAAAACTATTGATAATGATTTGATGTTTACAGATCATACCCCAGGTTTTGGAAGTGCTGCAAAGTTTATTGGTACGACAGCAATTGAGACATATTTAGATGCCTCTGTATACATTAATAATGGGATATTTATATTAGAAACAATGGGAAGAGATACTGGATGGCTTGCAGCTTCAACATGTATTGCAAGATTACATGATAAACCTGTTGCAGATTTCATTTATCTTCCAGAAGCTTCTTTTGATAGATATAAATTTTTAAAGGATGTTAGAAAAAAATTTGAAGAGCAGAATAAGGTATATATAGTAGTATCAGAGGGGATTAAAGATAAAGACGGTAAGTTTATTTCAGAATTAAATTGTTCAGCACAGGATAATTTTGGTCATGCTCAATTGGGAGGAGTTTCAGATTATTTGAAAAGATTAATTCTTGAAGCAGGAATCACTAAGAGAGTTAAATCACTAGAATTGAGTGTATTACAGCGATGTGCAATGCATTGTGCCTCAGATACAGACATAACAGAAGCATTTAATGCAGGAAAAATGGCTTTAAAATTTGCAGTTCAAGGTGAAACAGGAAAAATGGTGAGCATTAATAGAGAAGATAACGAATTATATAATGCATATTATTCCTTAGTTGAAGCTGAAAGGGTGGCAAATAATGTAAGATACTTCCCAACAGAGTGGATTAATAAGGAAGGAAATTTTATAAATGAAGAAGCATATGCTTATTTTGAACCATTAATAAATAAGTCTCCTAAATTAACATTTGAGGGTAATCTTCCAAAGTATAAAGTGTTTAATCAATAATATAAAAAGCTTCCTAATAATATAACTATAGTGGGATGTAATAATTAAAAAAATTTATTATTGCATCCCGGATAAAAAACTAATAATATTTTTAAAGTAAGGGTTAACTTAAAGCTGTTAGTCATATTCTTAGTTTTCATGATATTAGTTAATAGATGACAATTAGTTATTTGATTTTTCTTAGGGAAATGTCTTCTAACACATTTAAAAATAAATCAACTTCACCTATTGAATTATATAGTGCGAAGCTTACCCTTACCATTCCTAGCATTTTTTTTGCAGGATTTTCTAGGAATTCCTTAGCTTCATCTTCCCTTACGTTCATAAGCCTTCTACAATAAGGATGAGCGCAAAACCATCCATGTCTTACGGAAATTCCTTTCTTCTTTGCTAAAATATTTGCCACATCATGATGATACATATTATTAATGTTAAAAGTTGCAATACCAAGTCTATCAGATATATTTTCTGTATCTCCGTAGTTTATTATATTAGGAATTCTTTTAAACCCTTCAATTGTATGCTGTAGAAGTTGTTTTTCATGTTCCTCAATATAATCATATCCAATATTATCTATAAATTTTAAGGAATTAATTAAACTCATTACTCCTATAAAATTTGGAGTACCAGCTTCATTTTTATCAGGTGGAAGAAGAAAGTTGATTTTATTATCTAGAACTAATTCAACAGTTCCACCACCTAAATAATCTGGGTCAGAATTTATAAAATCTTCTTTTAAGCCTATAATTACACCAACGCCAAAAGGAGAATAAATTTTGTGAGAGGAAAAAACTAAAAAATCTATTTGTTCATCATCTGAATCTCCACTGATATTAACTTTTTTATGAGGTACAAGCTGCGCCCCATCAACTATTAACTTAGCATTGTATTTATGAACTATTTTAGCTATAAAATGAATATCATTTATATAGCCTGTAACATTAGAAGCTCCTGTGAGAGATACATATTTTATTTTTCCACAGTGTACCTTTAGTTTTTCTTCTAACTCTTCAAGCTTAAGTCTTCCTTTTTTATCAACTTCAATATAATCTACTTTTCCTCTTTTTCTCCAGGGTAAATCATTTGAGTGATGTTCCATTCTAGAGGTTAATACAATTTCATCTTCTTTTGTTTTTAAAGTATTTGCAAGTTTGTTTATTCCTTCAGTTGAATTATTGACATAAATAACTACATATTTTTCTATAGATTTTATATTAAAAAATTTCATTAAAAAATTTTTGGATTCCTTATATAAGTTAGTTGTTATTTCTGCTTTTTGTCCTGTTCCTCTTCCAATAGAAGCATAATTCTTGCTTAATTCTTCTATATATTTAATACTTGATTTAAGAGGTGGAGTTGTAGCAGCATTATCAAAGTTTATACCATCTATACAATCACCATTTGAATCACATACTTTTTCATCTAATCCAATAAATAAATCTTGAATGTTGTTCTCATAATTTATCTTCATATGCATCTCCTCCAATATATATTATTCTAAGAATATATTTATTGTTCACAGAACAATGGAGTAAAATTCATATCTTTCTCTATTAAATTATGTACTATATGTATTTAGGATGCATATTATTTAAAAGGATAAATAATATTTTTAAGGGGGAATTATAAATGAATCCAGATAAGAAATATATGTCCCAAGTAAGCTCAGATGACAGTGAAATTAGATTTGTTCCACCAGCATTTATTTATGATAAATCACTTTCGAATGATTATAATAGAAGTTTAGATTTATTTTCGTCAAGATATGGTTTACCAGAATTATGTACTTACTCAGATGATCCAGAAGATTCTCTTAAAAAAGATTTTGGTATAAATGTTGCAGAAAATTCAGTACCAACTACTTTTGATATATTAAGAAATATTGATCTTGATTTGGATGAATCAGAAGATTTGGAAAGAGTGAACTCTGAAAATGAAATAAATAAAATATATTTAAAAATTGAGCAAAAGCATCCAGGAATATTTGCAACGCTTTATGCTTATAGAATTCCACGTCCAATAGCTAGGGTAATTATTAAGAGATTAATTAGATTAACATTATCATACTGCAATAATAAATGATACTTGAAATTAGCTTATATTGAACATAAATAGTTAAATTTGTTTTAGTAGTGAAGATTAGGAATTAGTTAAAAGTGAAAGAAGAGAAGTTCTGAAAAGAAAAATCCAAAGCTTTTCACTTATCACTTTTAACTGATGTCTACTTTTAGCATAGCCAGAATCTTTTTGAATAATACTGGCTTTATACTTTCAATATCTGTTGGTTCCTTTAGGATGATAGTTGTAAAGCATACGCTGCCAACTAATTCAAAAATCATGAATAATGTCATTTCAGCTTCTTCTATTTCCATTCCTTCATTTGCAAGGTTTTTGGTAAAAGTATCAAGGACCATTTTCACTTCATTGTATGCTTCTGGTTTCATTATTGCTTTCCTATATAATCCCCAGGAAATATTTTTGTTTATGAGTTTTAGCAAAGATTCATTATGCTTTAAATAATTTATTATGTAATCTATAAAAAATAAGGTTCTTTCCCTAAAATCATTACTCCCGAAGGAATTAGTCTTATCCAATGCGCATTTTATGATTTCATTGCTTTTTTGTAGAATTATTTTATTTAAAATATCATATTTATCAGTAAAATATAAATAAAAAGTTCCTTTTGCAACTCCAGCATTTTTGGCTATATCATCTATTGAAGTTTTCTCTATGCTGTTTTTTGTAAATAAATCATAAGCTGATGAAAGTAAATCTTTTTCCTTTAATAGTTTTTTCTTTTGAATGAAATTTATTCCATCATTTTTTAAAGTCATGTTTTCCCTCCAAATAATAGTTTCATTTTATTATAAAACAAATTGAGGAATAATCCAAATTTTATAGATATACAACGTAAGAATTATACTTACATGAAACTTACCGAAATTAGATACATTTATCTTCCACAGGACTAGTGAAATTTTCGCTGGAAGGGTGCTATTATTAATTAGGATATCTATGTTTATCAAAATTGCTATACTAATGATTAAATAGTATAATATATCTGTTCTAATTATCAATTAAGGATGAATGATTCAATGAGAAAGTTTGGGGAGCGAAAAATAAAAGTTCCACAGGTGAAAGTTCATGTAGTCAAATATAAGATTTGCACTTTACTTTTTTAGAATATCTAAAATTGAAGAATAAAATATTAATTAGAACGTATAGAATTAAAGAAAATTTACTAAATAAGATTAGATAGCTTTGTGGATTTTCAGTTAAATTACTGGAGGATAAATAATGATTGTATTAAGTTGTAAGAATATAGGTAAAAGTTACGGAATAAGCACAATTTTAAAAGATGTAACATTTTCAATAAATGAAGGAGATAAAGTTGGTATAATAGGTTCAAATGGAGAAGGAAAAACAACTTTATTTAAAATACTTTCTAAAGAATTAGCCCAAGATGATGGAGAAATTTTTATAGATAAAAACAAGTCTTTAGGTTATCTAGCTCAACATTTAGCATTAGATTCAAGTAATACAATTTATGATGAAATGCTTCTTGTTTTTGAAGATTTAATAAGGTTAGAGAAAAAAATTATAGATCTAGAAGTAAAAATGAACGAACCATATGATGAAAAGAATGCTTCATATCATGAAAAAATTATTAAAGATTATGGAACAGCTCAGGACTTATATCAAAATAGAGGTGGGTATACTTATAAAGGAGAAATATCACGTGTAGTTAAAGGTCTTGGATTTGTAGAAGATGATTTTGAAAAAATAATTTCAACTTTAAGTGGAGGTCAAAAAACTAGAGTAGCCCTTTGTAAACTATTGTTATTGAATCCAGATATTTTATTACTTGATGAGCCTACTAACCATTTAGATTTAGAAGCTATTGAGTGGTTAGAAGAATATTTAAAAACATATAAAGGAACTGTAATAGTAATTTCCCATGATAGATTTTTCTTAGATTCTGTAACAACGGCTACATATCAAGTGATAAATGGACATGTAAATTGCTATAATGCACCTTATACTAAGGCTTTAGAATTAATGAAAAAGGATCATGAAGCAAAATTAAAAGCATATAATTTACAACAAGCAGAAATTAAGAGACAGGAAGCAATAATAGAAAAATTTAGATCTTTTAATAGAGAAAAAAGTATTAAAGCTGCTGAAAGTAGAGAAAAAGCTCTTGATAAAATGGAGCTTGTAGATGCACCCGACAAGGAAAAAGCTGCATCTAAAATCAAATTTGAAGCATCCGTTAAAAGTGGATACGATGTTCTTCATATTGAAAAGTTAGCAAAAAGTTATGGTGATAAAAAATTATTCTCTGATTTGTCTTTTGATTTAAAAAGAGGAGAAAAGATTGCACTAATTGGAGAAAATGGACGTGGAAAAACTACTTTATTTAAGATAATAATGGATCAAATAAAAAGTGATTCAGGTGTTAAGGTATTAGGCGTAAATGTTAATGTTGGCTATTATGATCAAGAACAGTCTAATCTAAATATGGATAAAACAATTTTAGATGAGGTATGGGATGACTTCCCAGAATTAACTACAAGTGAACTTAGAGGATATCTTGGTTCGTTCCTTTTTAGAGGAGATGACGTATTTAAGGAAATAAATAAGTTAAGTGGTGGAGAGAAATGTAGGATAAACTTGTTAAAATTAATGTTATCTAAATCCAACTTACTTCTTTTAGATGAGCCCACTAACCATTTAGATATACCATCTAGGGAAGCCCTTGAAGATTCAATCTTGAGCTATGATGGAACATTGATTGTAATTTCTCATGATAGATATTTCTTAAATAAAGTAATACACAGGATTTTAGAATTACAAGAGAATGGTGTTAATGAATACCTAGGAAATTATAGTTACTATATAGAAAAGAAAAAAAATCCACAAAGATTTGAAGCTTATGAAGGTATATCAGCAGGGAAAACAAAAACTCAAATAAATGAAGAAAAGAAAAAGAAGAAAGCATTAGATAAGGAAGCTAAAGCAAAGCAAAATGAAATTAAAACTATAGAGAATGACATAAGTGTAAATGAAGAGAAGCTTGGAAAGCTACAAGAGGAGCTTTGCAAGGAAGAGATTTATTCTAATCCCGCAGAAAGTGAAAGAGTAAATAAAGAAATAAAAGTTCTTGAAGAAATTATAGAGAAACTATATGAAAAATGGGAAGAACTTTCAGAGGAATAAAGATAATATTATATATTAAGGCAAAAGTGATTTATAACTTATTGCCTTAATTTTTTATTTTCAGATATATCCAAAATAAGAATTAGAATTATGCAACAATTACCGAAATCAGATACATTTATCTTCCACAGGACTAGTGAAATTTTCGCTGGAAGGTTCTAAATGACGGCTTGTCGTCATTTCAGCGTGTTCCAAATGTAAAATTTGGACAAGCTGAAAATGAAACAAGCCATAGAGGAAACTCGACTCACGTTCGTTCGCTGAGTAAGCGATTCAAACCAAATCACAGATTTGGGTTCTCTGCTTAAGAACCATCATCAGCTCAATTTCACATGCCTGCTTCCAGAAAAATGTATCTGATTTTTACTGTAGTGTTACGGTTATAATTTCTCAATAATACATATATATTACATTCTAAGTTTGGTTTTCAACTTGGATATCTATAAAAAATAGCACTTATGAGTAACGATGTATGTTTTTTATGGAAATGTTTATATTAAATATAAATATTAAAATCGAAGGTTGCTTGAAAGGATGATTTTTGTGAAAATTACTATACTTAAAAATGGTGTTTTGTATGATTTAGAACAAGATAAATACAATATGAAAGATGTTGCTATTAAAGATGGTAAAATAATAGAACTAGGTGAAAAATTAGAGAATAACTATGAAGAGGCAGAGATTATTAATTTAAATGAAAAATTAGTATTGCCAGGATGTATTGATTGCCATACGCATCTTGGAATTATTGAAGAATGTACTGGTAAAATCGGAATTGATAATAATGAGACTTCAAATCCAGTTACGCCTCATCTAAATGGAATTGATGGGATTAATCCCTTTGATATTGCATTTAAAGATGCTGTAAGAGCAGGAGTAACTTGTGTTATGAGTGGCCCTGGAAGTAATAATGTGGTTGGAGGGCGAAATGTTGTTTTGAAAACATGTGGAACAATTATAGATAAAATGACAATTAAAAATCCGGCTGGTTTTAAAATATCATTGGGGGAAAATCCATTAAGTACCTATGGTATAAATGATAAATGCCCAGTAACAAGAATGGGCGCAGCAGCTTTAATACGAGAATTATTTATGAGAACGGAAGACTATATAATACGCAAAGAAAATAATAAACTTAAGGAAAGAGACATAAGATTAGAAGCAGTAATCCCTGTGTTAAAAGGACAAATACCGTTGCGAGTACATGCTCATAGAGCAGATGATATTGTTACAGCTATAAGAATTGCAGAAGAATTTAATATTTGTAAAATGGTAATTGAACATGGTACAGAAGCACACTTAGTGAAAGCTTATTTAAGAGAAAAAAAGGTTCCGGTAGCTTATGGACCATTACTTACTCCAAGAATAAAAATGGAATTAAAGTCTAGGAACTATAGTTCTATTGTAGAATTGGTGGAAGCAGGTGTAAAGACTGCATTAATAACAGATCATCCTTATAATTCAATTGATTGTTTAAGGACAGTTGCTGCTATAACTTTAGCAAGAGGACTATCCTTTAAGGATGCAATAAAAGCAATTACAATAAATGCCGCAGAAATATTGAATTGTGAAGATAGAATTGGAAAAATAGAAGTGGGTTATGATGCAGATCTTGCTGTATATGATGGTGATCCTCTTGATATAAAATCAAAGGTTACAAATACAATAATAAATGGGAAAGTTGTATATACTGCAAATACATACTAGCATATTTTTTTATAATAAATAAAATAGTGATAAATAATTGATAATAGTGGTTGAAATCCCTAGTGGATTTCTTCCATAATCATTTAATGAAAAATAATAACAAGATAGGTACTTTTTTATATATGAATTAATATTTATATTAAGGAAGTATTTTTTTTTGGAGGAAATATGCAAGACAAGAATCCTAAAAGTCTTTTTGGAATAGACATAAATGAGTATAGCCAAAATGTTCAATTTAATGTACTGGCGACAACTATAGATTTTTTATATTTAAGAGCTTCTGGATCTGCTACTGGGAACTTTAGAGTTGATAAGAGATTTATTGAGTATGCAAAGGCGAGTAGAAGTTATGGGATACCAGTTGGAGCATATCATTTTTCATTACCATCTTATGATTTGACGGATGCAGATAGACAGTGCGACGATTTTATAAACACATTACAACAGGGGTTTGGAAATAAAGATTACGGAGATTTATTTCCAGTAATAGACGTTGAAGCACCATTAGATAAATCTATATCTACAAAAACATTAATTAACTGGATTGATAGATTTAGAAAGAGATTTGAACAAAAAACTAGGCGTAGACTTATGATTTATACAGGAACAAATTTCATAGAATTGTATGATAATTTTTATATACCTGGGCGTGGATATCCTTTGAAAAATATGCCACTATGGATTGCTATGTATACAGCAATACCTATTAATCCTAAGTTTCCACCAAATGTTGGGGGATGGACACGATGGAGAATATGGCAATATAGTGAAAGTCAAAAAGTACAAGGGGTTGATAATCCTTTAGATGCAAATTGGGGACCAGATAATATTGATTTATTGATTCAACCAGATGCTGTAGCAGGATTAAAAGCAAGCTTTGAAGGAAGAAACATAAGAGTATCATGGAATAGAAACAATGATATAGATTTGTTAGGATATAATTTATTTGTTAATAGAGAATGGGTCGGAACTGTTGATGAAAAAGCTACAAGCTATACAATACCTGCAAATAAAATAAAAGTTAAAAAGAATGTTCCTATAGAAGTTGCGATAGAAGCTTTTGATTATGACGGAGAGACCTCAAAGACGCGATCAAAAGTAAATTTGTAAAGAAAAAATTATATCATAAATCCAACTGTACCGTGATAATATTACTATCATATGACAGTTGGTGTATGATATAATAATAAAGTTAGTAACAAATTGATATTAATGTAAATTAATATTATAGTTTTTAAAAGTATTTTAAAATGAATTAATGCTTAAAACTTAATTCCTCGAAAGGAGAATAGAGAGTGGAAAAACGGACTGGAAAAAGGGCAAAATCTTCTAGAAGAAAATCTAATGCAAAGAAGAAGGTAATGCTAGCTATATCAGCTCTTGTAGTTATAGGGATTGCTGCACTGGCTGGTTTTAATTTAGTTGCAAAGGGTACAGTTAAGGAATGGGAAAATAAGATATATCCAGGAGTGATGGTGCAAGGGACTGATCTTGGAGGCATGACAAAAGAAGAAGCAAAAAATAAGCTTACTGAAACTTTTGAAACGGCTATAGGTAAGAAAAAGTTAAATATAGAAATAGGGGACAAACATTACGAACTTATTTATTCTGATATTATTCCTAAATATGATATAGACGGAACAGTAGAGCAAGCTTATAGCATTGGAAAAGAAAATGGGCTTTTCAAAAAGTATATGACTATAAAAAATGGTGAAAATGCAAAAAATGAAATTTCACTAGGATTTTCTTATGATGAAGAGAAATTAAAAGCTTATGAGAAAAAATTACAAAATGAGGTTGGTGAATCACCTAAAGATGCTACGGTTAGCATTGATAAAAATAATATTGTTGTAAAACCGGAAATAGAAGGAAAAACAATAAATTTAGAGAACTTAGATTCTAAATTAAAGGAAAATATTAATGGTAAATTAGACGCTGGAGACCCTGTTAATGTGGATGTCGAAATAACTAAACCAAAGATAACTAAAGAAGATTTATCTAAAATAAAGAATTTAATGGGAACTTTTTCTACAAATTATGGTTCATCGGCACCTGGTAGAAGTAATAACATAGAAATAGCAACTTCAGCCATAAATGGGACAGTAGTTATGCCAGGAGAAGTATTCAGTTTTAATGATGTTGTCGGACCTAGAACAGTTGAAAGAGGCTATCAAGAAGCAGGAACTTATGTTGGAAATAAAGTTGAACCAGGAATTGGTGGAGGAATATGTCAAGTTTCTACTACACTTTATAGAGCTGTAATGAAAGCTAATTTAAGATCAGTTGAAAGAACAAATCATTCTATGGTAGTAGGTTATGCACAACCTGGGCTTGATGCAACAGTTTCCTATGGATATTTGGATTACAAGTTTAAAAATGTTTATGATTTCCCAATTTATATTCAAGGTACTACTGTAGGTAAAGTTGTTACCTATAGTATATATGGAGATTCTAGTGCATTAAATGGAAAAACATATGACATGGCTAATGAAATTTTGGCAACAATACCGCCAGAAACAAAGGTCGTTCCAGATAATACTCTTCCAGAAGGAAAAGAAGTTAAGGATGGGGCAGGGATGACTGGATATCAAGCAAGATCTTACCAAATTACTTATGAAAATGGAGTGGAAGTTAATCGTGAAATTGTTGCAACAGATACTTATGCAAGTGTAGGGATTGTGGTTAGAAAAGGAACTCAGCCAGCAGCAAATTCAGCTGCAGCGACTCCACCACCAGCAACTGTTCAGCCAATAGCTCCACCACCAGTAGCACAACCAGCTCAATAAAGTTTGAGTCTTAATAAATTTAAAGCATATTTTCTAAGAAAATCAATTTGATATATTAGTGGAGTATGCTTTAAATAGTTTTGACTTGTTTTAAACCATATAGTATAATTTTCTAATATGAAGTGATGTAATTATTTGTACAAAATAGGAGAAGGTGAAATTTTGAATTTAAATATAGTTTTATACCAGCCTGAAATACCTCAAAATACAGGAAATATTGCAAGAACTTGCGTTCTTACAAACAGTAAGTTGCATTTGATAAAGCCATTAGGGTTTGAAATAAATGAGAAGCAGGTTAAAAGGGCAGGCTTGGATTATTGGAAGGATCTAGATCTAGAAATACATGAAAGTTATGATGACTTTATGAAGAAGTATGGGGATAAAAAAATTTATTTATCAACTACTCATGCAGAAGCTCATTTTGATGAGATATGCTTTCAAGAAGGCGATTTTATAATGTTTGGAAGAGAAACATGTGGTGTTCCTGAAGAAGTTCATAAAGAAAACATTGGATTTAGAATTCCTATGATAAAATCAAGTACTAGAAGTTTGAATTTATCCAATACAGTAGCTATAGTTGCTTATGAAGCATTAAGGCAGATAGGATTTCCTAATATGAAATAATTGAAGAGGAATGGAGAAATATGGAAAAGATAAAAATCATAACGGATAGTACAGCTGATTTGTCAAAGGGTGTCTATGAAAAATATGATATAGAAGTTTTACCATTACTAATAAACTTTGGTGAAGAGAGTTACTTAGATGGTGTTGAAATAAATCCAGATAAGGTGTTTGAAAAAATAGAAAAAAGTAATGTATTACCTACTACAGCTCAAGTGACTCCAAATAGATTCATTGAAGCTTATAAAAAATATTTGGAAGAAGGCTATAAAATTATTTCAATTCATATGTCTTCTGTGATGAGTGGAACTTATCAATCAGCATGTATTGCAAGAGATACATTAGAGAGTAAAGACATATTTGTTGTGGATTCTCAAAATGTTACAGCAGCACTTGGAATTTTGGTTTTAAAAGCAGCTAAACTCAGAGAAAAAGGTTTTAATATTGTTGAAATTGAGAAAGAATTAAATGATGTTAAAGCAAAAGTTATGCTGTCAGTATACTTTGATTCTTTAGAATATCTTGTAAGAGGTGGAAGGATTTCTAAAACTACTGGTGTAGTTGGTGGGGTACTTGGGATTAAATTAATTCTTGAGATTAAAGATGGTATTATGTCGGTAAAAGATAAAATTAGAGGAAATAAAAAGGCAATTAAAAAGATTATTAGTGATTTAGAAAATGCAACCTTAGATGATGATGTGCCAGTTATATTAATAGATGTAAATAATATTGAAGTTAAGGAAGCACTTAAAGAGTATATGGATAGCAATAAGGTAAATTATATCGAATGCCCAGTGGGATCAACGGTATCTATACATTCGGGTCCGGGTTGTTGTGGATTGGTATTATTAACTAAATAATGGAATTATATATATTATATTAAAATAACATGTTTTTATTTTTTTATTATGCTAATTTTAGTTTATATGATTAAATTGAAATTAGCATAAATAAATAATATTTAACATGTTTTTTATTATAAAAAATTCAATAAACACAAAAGATAGACTTAGGAAAGTGATTAATTTAATAAAATATACCTATAAAATACAAAGTTTATGGTATAATACAGTTGTTAATGAAATTATATCATAAAATTCAAATATTAATGATATTGATGAGGTGTATAGTAATATAGATTTAATCATAATGAATACGTTTAATCGAAGGATTACACAGAATTTATAAGGAGGCAAAATATGAATTTGGATTATGGCATGAAGATGACTCAAGAACAGAGAATGATATTAACTCAAAATATGCAGCAATCTATAAAGCTTTTGCAGATGTCCCTTCATGATTTAAGAGAATATATAGATAATGAGTATTCAGAAAATCCAGTTATAGAAATAAATGAAGAAGTAAATTCGCAGGATGATGTAATAAACGATGAAATGAGTACACGGAATGAATATGATGCAAAAAAAATAACAGAAGAGTTGTATTCAGATAATTATAGAGATAGATCAGAGACCAACTATTCTAATGAAGATGTTTCGCCACTTAATTTTATTGAAAAAAAGATGTCATTAAAGGAATATTTACAAGAGCAATTAGTCGAAACAGATATAGATCAATATACGCTAAGCATATGTAAGTATATTATTGAATCTCTAGATTATAGGGGATATCTAGAAATATCTACAAAAGAGCTAGCAGAGGAATTAACTATATCTGAAGAGATAGTTGAAAAGGCATTAACTGTAGTTCAAGGTCTGGAGCCTTATGGAATAGGAGCTAGAAACATTCAGGAATGTCTTCTTATTCAAAGTATAAAACTTAATATTTTTGATAATATAATAGAGAAAATGATTTTAAATCATTTGGAGAATATTGCAGAAAATAAATATGAAGCAGTTGGAAAGGCACTTAATATATCACCAAGAGAAGCTCAAAGATATGGTGACTTGATTAAGAGACTTGAACCTAAACCTTCAAGAGGATTTTATACAGGAGAAGAAGTAAATTATATAATTCCTGATGCAGAAGTAAAAAATGTTGATGGTGAATTCTTTATATTAATGAATGAAAGTGTGTTGCCTCGTCTTATGGTAAATAAGACCTATAAAGATGTATTACAAAATAATAAAGACTCAGAAACAAACGCATATGTAAAGGAAAAAATTAATCAAGCATTGTTTTTAATTAAGTCTATAGAACAAAGGAAAAATACTTTATATAAAGTATTAGAATGCCTTGTTGAAAAGCAAAGAGAATTTTTCATTCATGGAAAACAGCACATAAAACCTTTAACATTAAAAGAAGTTGCTGAAAAAATCAATGTTCATGAATCAACAGTGAGTAGAGCTGTTAGAGATAAGTACGTATTGACAAGTTATGGAACAATTAAAATAAAAGATTTGTTCCAAAGTGGTATGTCTTCAAATAATAATGAGGATATGGCAACAATAAAAATAAAAAATGAAATAAAAGAAATTATAAACGAGGAGAATAAGAGCAAACCTCTTTCTGATCAAGCAATAAGTTCTATGTTAGCAGAAAAAAATATGAATATTTCACGTAGAACAGTTGCAAAATATAGAGAAGAGTTAGGAATTAAATCTTCATCTATGAGAAAAAGATTATAGAAGTAAAGTTTTGACGTCATAATGAAATAATATTAAGCAACCATAATAGCTAATTTTCAATTATTATGGTTGTAAATTTAAAGCTTTATGAAATTTACAGATAATAATGAATATAAAATATTATTATTAACCTAAGAAAAACGTTTATTTAATGATAGATTAGTGTATTTATGAAATATTGTAGAAAGCTACAAAAAAACTTTCTAGTTATTAAATTTGTTAGAGTTTTTTTGCTTTTTTTGAAATATTATAAAAAAAATTTACTTAAAGGCTTTAAAAATTTGAAAAGGTGTTTTATAATAATATATGTGGGACACAATGAAATAATATGGGACACGTAGTGACCAAGGGAGTGTTTGAGTTGCAGGAAATATTAGAATTACAAAAAAAGATAGTTCCTGAGCTTGTAAATACATTAGAGAAAAGGTATAACGTACTCAGAACGATCTGTCATAATCAACCTATAGGAAGAAGAGTTCTTGCTGACATTTTAAATGTTGGAGAGAGAATAGTCAGAACTGAAATAGGTTTTTTAAAGGAACAAGGATTAATTGAGATAAATACTTCTGGAATGACAGTTACAAGTGAAGGCGTAGATATTATTTATAAATTAAATGATTTTATTCATGAAATAAAAGGACTTTCAGAAGTTGAAAAGAAAATTGAAACTTTTCTTAAACTAAAAAAAGTAATCATTGTCCCTGGAAATGTAGATGAAAATCCACTAGTTCTAAAAGATTTAGGGAAAGCCTGTGCTAGTTATGTAAAAGATGTCTTAAAAGATGATTCTATAATAGCGTTAACAGGAGGAAGTACTTTAAAAGAAGTGGTAGAAGCATTTCCTAAAATTACAAATTTGTCAAAAATTCAAGTAGTACCAGCAAGAGGTGGCATGGGCAAGAAAGTTGAAACCCAAGCAAGTACTTTGGCTGCTACCTTAGCCAAAAAATTAAATGGTACTTATAAGATGCTTCATATCTCAGATAACTTAAGTTTAGATATAATAGATACTGTGCTTAAGGAAGAAGCCGTAAAAGCTGTAATAGATACAATCCATAAAGCAGATGTATTGATTTATGGAATTGGTAATGCTGTACAAATGGCAAGAAAAAGAGGAGTTCCGCAGCAAGAAATTGATAATTTAATTAACAATGGTGCTGTTGGGGAAGCATTTGGATGTTATTTCAATAAGGATTCTCAAATTATATCGGAAACCACTGCAATTGGTATAAAAATTAACGAGGCAAGAAAAATTAAAACACATATTGCCGTTGCTGGAGGTAAAGATAAAATAGAATCTATTATTGCAACTGAATATAACGATGTTGATGGTGTATTAGTCACAGATGAAGCAGTCGCTGAAGGAATAATAAATATACTAGAAGGTTAAATTCAGTTATTAAATTAGTTTGTAAAAATTTATTTTTATAAAAATAAAAAAAGCATTATATTAGGAGGTAATTGTATATGGTAAACGTAGCAATTAATGGTTTTGGAAGAATAGGAAGATTAGCTTTAAGATTAATGATTAACAACCCTGAATTTAACGTGGTTGCAATCAATGACTTAACAGATGCTAAAATGTTAGCACACTTATTCAAATATGATTCAGCTCAAGGAAGATTCGATGGAGAAATCGAAGTTAAAGAAGGCGCTTTCGTAGTAAACGGAAAAGAAATCAAAGTTACTGCTGATGCTAAGCCAGAAAACTTACCATGGGGAGAATTAAAAGTAGATATCGTTTTAGAATGTACAGGATTCTTTGCATCAAAGAAATCAGCTTCAGCTCATATTGCAGCAGGTGCTAAGAGAGTTGTTATTTCAGCTCCAGCAGGAAATGATCTACCAACAGTAGTTTACAATGTAAACCACGACATCTTAAAGGCAGAAGATACAGTTATTTCAGGTGCTTCATGTACTACTAACTGTTTAGCTCCAATGGCTAAAGTATTAAGTGATAAATTTGGATTAACTAAAGGTTTCATGACTACAATTCACTCATACACTAACGATCAAAATACTTTAGATGCTCCACACAGAAAAGGTGATTTAAGAAGAGCTAGAGCTGCTGCAGCTTCTATCATTCCTAACTCAACTGGTGCTGCTAAAGCAATCGGATTAGTTATCCCAGAATTAGCTGGAAAATTAGATGGAGGAGCTCAAAGAGTTCCAACAATCACTGGTTCATTAACTGAATTAGTTTGTACTTTATCTAAGAAAGTTACTGCAGATGAAATTAATGCTGCTATGGCAGCTGCTGCAACTGAATCTTTCGGATACACTGAAGACGAAATAGTTTCTTGCGATATCATCGGAAGCAGCTTCGGATCATTATTCGATGGAACTCAAACTAAGGTTATGGAAGTTAATGGAGAACAATTAGTTAAAGTAGCTGCTTGGTACGATAACGAAATGTCATACACTAACCAATTAATCAGAACTTTAGGATACTTCGCTAACTTAAAGTAATTTGAATTGATCTAATTTAAACATAACGCGCAAATTTATGTTGAAATGAATAAGTCTGGTTTTGTAGTATAAGGCTATAAAGCCAGACTATTTTAAAATATTTTTTTAAGAGGTGAAAGTCATGAATTTTAATAAGAAGACAATTGAAGATATCGATGTTAACGGTAAAAAAGTATTAGTAAGATGTGATTTTAATGTACCATTAAAAGATGGTGTTATAACAGATGAAAATAGATTAGTTGGAGCACTTCCAACAATTAAATATTTAGTTGAACACAATGCAAAGGTTATCCTTTGCTCACATTTAGGAAAAGATGCTTCTAAATCATTAGCACCAGTTGCTACAAGATTAACTGAAATGCTTGGAAAAGAAGTTGTTTTTGCTAGAGATGAAGAAGTTGTTGGTGAAAACGCTAAAAAAGCAGTTGCAGAAATGAAAGATGGAGACATCGTTTTATTAGAAAACACTAGATGCAGAAAAGAAGAAACTAAGAACATTGAAACATTCTCTAAGGAATTAGCTTCATTAGCTGATGTATTTGTAAATGATGCATTTGGTACTGCTCACAGAGCTCACTGCTCAACTGTTGGAGTAACTGAATACTTAGATACTGCTGTATGTGGATACTTAATCCAAAAAGAATTAAAATTCTTAGGAGATGCAGTTGAAAGTCCAGTAAGACCTTTTGTAGCTATTTTAGGTGGAGCTAAGGTTTCTGATAAGATTGCTGTTATAAACAATCTTTTAGATAAAGTTAACACAATCATCATTGGTGGTGGAATGGCTTACACATTCTTAAAAGCTCAAGGATATGAAATCGGAACTTCTTTAGTTGAAGAAGATAGACTTGATTATGCTAAAGAAATGGTTGCTAAGGCAGCAGAAAAGGGTGTTAAATTCTTATTGCCAGTAGACCATAGAGTTGCTGCAGAATTCAAAGATGTTGAAGCTACAGTTACAGGTGATCAAAACATTCCAGCTGGAAACATGGGATTAGATATCGGACCAAAGACAGAAGCTATATATGCTGATGCTATTAAGGATGCTAAAACTGTAATTTGGAACGGACCTATGGGAGTATTTGAATTCGAAAACTATAACAAGGGAACAATTGCAGTAGCTAAAGCTATGGCAGATGCAGATGCAACTACTATAATCGGTGGTGGAGATTCAGCTGCAGCTGTTAATATCTTAGGCTTTGGAGACAAGATGACTCACATCTCAACTGGTGGTGGAGCATCATTAGAATTCTTAGAAGGTAAAGTATTACCAGGAATTGCTGCATTAAATGACTAATTTTAAATAGTTTGTTGGTAATAGAACAAATAAGTATATCTTATTTAAAGATTAGAATTTAGTAATTACTAAAAATATCATAAAGAAAAAGTTATATTTGAAGAAGCTTTTGGCCAAAGCTTCTTCTAAAAATTTTTACTATGAGGTGGATATGATGAGAAAAGCAATTATCGCAGGTAACTGGAAAATGAATAAAACTGTTGAAGAAGCAGTTAAAATGGTTGAAGAATTAAAACCATTAGTAAAAGATGCTTCATGTGATGTAGTAGTATGCCCTACTTTTGTATGCTTAGATGCTGTAAAGAAAGCAGCAGCTGGATCAAACATAAAGGTAGCTGCACAAAACATGCATTTTGAAGAAAGTGGAGCTTTCACAGGAGAAGTTTCTCCAAGCATGTTAGAAACTTTAGGTGTTGAATATGTTGTTTTAGGACACAGTGAAAGAAGAGAATACTTCAATGAAACTGATGAAGCTTTAAACAAGAAAGTTAAAAAGGCTTTCGAACATAACATAACTCCAATTCTTTGCTGTGGAGAATCATTAGAACAAAGAGAAAATGGAACTACAAATCAAGTTATTGAAGCTCAAATTAAAGTTGATATAGCTGGATTAACTAATGACCAAGTTGAAAGACTTGTTATAGCTTATGAACCAATCTGGGCAATTGGAACAGGAAAAACTGCTACAGATGAACAAGCAAATGAAACAATTAAAGCTATAAGAGCTATGGTTGCTGAAATGTATGGAAAAGAAGCTGCTGAAAAGACAAGAATTCAATATGGTGGATCAGTTAAACCAAATACAATAAAAGCACAAATGGCTATGTCTGATATAGATGGAGCATTAGTTGGTGGAGCTAGTTTAGTACCAGCTGATTTCTCTGCTATTGTTAACTATTAATATATTAGAGTAATATATGGACTATGAACAACAATGGGTTCATAGTCCTTTTAATGCTATAAATAATAGGTATTATTTGTTATTGTTTTTAAGCGGGTTATAAGTTGCAATAAGGATGAAAAAATAATATAATTTAAGTGGTAAAAGGTATTAAAAGCACGACAAATTATATTTTTTGTATATATGAATTATGAAAAAATCTATCTATATATTAAATTTATAAATTTAAATTAAGTATAGAGAAATTGGTTATTAATACATATATGATACTAATTTAGATTAAAGTATTTGGAGGTATGAAAATGTCAAAGAAACCAGTTATGTTAATGATATTAGATGGTTATGGTATTGCACCACAATCAGAAGGAAATGCTGTTAGTTTAGCAAAAAAGCCAAATTTAGATAAATTATTTGAAAAATATCCTGTTTCACAATTGCAAGCTAGTGGTTTAGCAGTTGGGTTACCAGAAGGGCAAATGGGAAATTCAGAAGTTGGACACTTAAATATAGGTTCTGGTAGAATAGTATATCAAGAATTAACTAGAATTACTAAAGCAATATTAGATGGAGACTTTTTTGAAAATGAAGCTCTTAAGTTAGCAATGGAAAATGCTAAAAAGACAGGAGCTGCTCTTCATTTAATGGGACTTTTATCAGACGGGGGAGTTCATTCTCATATTGAACACTTAAAAGGGCTTTTAGAATTTGCTAAAAAAGAAGGCGTTCAAAATGTGTATATTCATGCATTCATGGATGGAAGAGATGTACCACCTTCATCAGGAAAAGAATTTATTGAAACTACTGAAAAGATGTTAGCTGAAGTAGGAGTAGGTAAGATTGCAACTGTAAGTGGTAGATATTATTCAATGGATAGAGATAATAGATGGGAAAGAGTTGAACTTGCATATAATGCCTTAGTTTTAGGAAAAGGTGAAACTGCTAATAGCGCAGTAGAAGCAATAGAAAAATCATATCACGATAATAAAACAGATGAATTTGTGTTACCAACAGTAGTAACAGAAAATGGTAACCCAACTGCACAAATTAAGAATGGAGATTCAGTTATATTCTTTAACTTTAGACCAGATAGAGCAAGAGAAATTACTAGAGCAATCAATGATAAAGAATTTGCTGGCTTTAATAGAGAAACATTAAATCTTACTTTTGTAACAATGACTCAATATGATAAAACTTTAGAAAGAGTACATGTTGCATATAGTCCTCAAACATTAACTAATACTCTTGGTGAATACATAAGCAGCAAGGGATTAAATCAATTAAGAATTGCAGAAACTGAAAAATATGCTCACGTTACTTTCTTCTTTAATGGTGGAGTAGAAAAAGAAAATCCAGGTGAAGATAGAAAAGTTATACCATCTCCAAAGGTTGCAACTTATGATTTAAAACCAGAAATGAGCGCTTATGAAGTAACTGAAGAATTATTAAGTAGGTTAGATAGCGATAAATATGACATGGTAATTTTAAATTTTGCTAATCCAGATATGGTTGGACACACAGGTGTTGTTGAAGCTGCTGTTAAAGCAATTGAAGCAGTTGATGAATGTGTAGGAAAAATTGCTGATAAGATTCTTCAAATGGATGGATGCTTATTTATTACAGCAGATCATGGTAATGCAGAAACTATGATAGATTTCTCAACAGGAACTCCATACACAGCTCATACTACTCATGAAGTTCCATTTGTATGGGTATCAAATCATACTGAAGGTAAAAAAGTAAACAATGGAAAATTAGCTGATATAGCACCAACTATGTTAACTCAATTAGGAGTTGAAGTTCCAAAAGAAATGACTGGAGAAAATCTAGTAGTATCTAAATAGTAGATATATAACTGCCTTAAGATAATGTGTCTTAGGGCAGTATTTTTTTGTTTATAATTACATAATAAATCAAAATGTATAGAGATTTTGAGATTTTAGAGTAAATTGTTGTATTGAAATATTATGAAAAAATTAGATTTATGGAAGTTTAGAGGATTATTTAAGTGAATTTGCATAAACTAAATTCTAAATTAATATATTTATAAAAAAGATTTAGGGTTGATAATATGAAGAAAAATTTTGCATACTCTGCTGATTTTGATGAGGTCACAGAAAAACTATTTAGAGAAGCTGTTTACTTAGGTGAAGGGAATAATGGTGTTGTATATGAATTACCCAATAAAAAAGCTATCAAAATATTTTTAAAGAAAAAAGTATGTAATGATGAAGGTAGTATCCTTGCTAAAACAAATGGGTCTAAATATTTTCCACAGTTATACAAGAGAGGTAATCTATATGTAATAAGGGATTTGGTAGATGGTAAGAGATTAGATAAGTATATTAGACAAAATGGGTTAAGTGAAAAGTTAATTAAAAATATTTACGAATTGCTGCTTGAATTCAAAAAATTAAAATTCAAAAAATTAGATGTTAGATGTAAGGATGTTTATGTTTCAGATAGTGAGAAGTTAATGATAATAGATCCTAAAAAAGCATATAGTAGAAATGTTGATTATCCAAGGCATCTGATGAAAGGATTATATAAAGTTGGAGTATTGGATGAATTTTTGACTGAAATAAGAAAAATAAATTTAAAGAAAGCAACACTATGGGAATTAAAATTTCTAAGATATTGTGAAAATGAAAATACACACCTTTAAAAAGAGCAGCTATGCTGCAATTAGGATCATTATAAAAAGAGCAGCTATGCTGCAATACGGATCAATTTTTAAAAAGAGCAGCTATGCACCTATAAAAAGAGTGGCTTTGCCACAATACGGAACTATGCTGCAACAACGGAACTTAATATAGTAATTTTTGACTTGCTATTTATTATCATGTGCCTAAAAATAAAATGAATATACACATCTAAAAAGAGCAGCTATGCTGCAACAATGGAACTTAATATAGTAATTTTTGACTTGCTATTTATTATCATGTGCCTAAAAATTAAATGAATATACACATCTAAAAAGAGCAGCTATGCTGCAATAAGGATCAATTTCAAATTTTAGATTTGTTATGTATTCTCATATTCCTAAAAATAAGATGAATATAAATATAATAATTTCAAATAATATTATGGTAGGTTAAAAATTATTAAATAACCAAGTATAAACTAGGTTATTTAATAATTTACCTCGATTTTGCATAAAAATGAGGAGGTAATATTAAATGAAGGATTATTTAGAGATTGTAGATGTAGTTGCAAGACAAATTATTGACTCTAGATGTTTCCCAACGGTGGAAGTAGAGATATATTTAGAAGATGGAACTATAGGAAGAGCGGCTGTTCCATCGGGTGCGTCAACAGGAATGTATGAGGCGGTAGAATTAAGAGATGGTGATAAGGATAATTATTTAGGTAAAAGTGTGTTAAAGGCAGTAAAAAATGTTAATGAAACTATTGCTGAAGAGTTAATAGGCTGCAATGTATTTGAGCAAACATATATTGATAAAATGCTTATTGATTTAGATGGAACTAAAAATAAAGGCAAGTTAGGTGCAAATGCAATTTTAGGTGTATCATTGGCAGTTGCAAATGCAGCGGCTAATGCTTTGGAAATTCCATTATATAGGTACATAGGAGGAGTTAATGCAAAAGTATTACCAGTACCCATGATGAATATTTTAAATGGAGGATCTCATGCAGACAATTCTGTGGATTTACAAGAATTTATGATTATGCCAGCTGGAGCAAAAAGCTTTAGTGAAGCTTTAAAAATGTGTGCAGAAGTATACCATATATTAAAGAAAATTTTAAATGATAAAGGATATGCAACAGGTATTGGGGATGAAGGTGGATTTGCACCAAACTTAAAATCAAATCAAGAAGCTCTTGATGTTATAATTGAAGCAATAGAAAAAGCAGGATATAAACCAGGAGAAGAAATCTTCATAGCTATTGATGCTGCCTCATCAGAATATTATAAGGACGGAAAATATGTATTAGAGCATGAAGGAAGAACACTTACAGCTGCAGAAATGGTAGATTTCTTTGAGGACTGGGTTAATAAATATCCAATTATATCTATTGAAGATGGAATGGCAGAAGAAGATTGGGAAGGTTGGAAACTCATAACTGAAAGGTTAGGAAAGAAAGTTCAATTGGTTGGTGATGATTTATTTGTTACTAACACTGAAAGGTTAGAAAAAGGTATTGAACTTGGTGTAGCTAACTCAATATTGATTAAGTTAAATCAAATTGGTACATTAACAGAAACTTTAAATGCTATAGAAATGGCTAATAGAGCAGGATATACTGCAGTAGTATCACATAGATCTGGAGAAACAGAGGATACAACTATTGCTGATTTAGTTGTTGCTGTAAATGCAGGTCAAATAAAAACAGGAGCTCCAGCAAGATCTGAAAGAGTAGCCAAATATAATCAATTGTTAAGAATAGAGGAAGAATTATTTGATGTAGCAGAATATAGAGGTAAAAAGGCATTCTTTAATGTAAAATAATGCTTGAATTATTGTAATCAATAACGTAAAATAAAAATTTATGTTATTGATTATTTTTTTGAATTACTAAAAAAAGATTGGGTAAAATATTAAAAAAGATAGAAAAATTGACAACTGTCAAAGAAAATGACTAAGGAGTTGTTGGAGGGATGGATGGAAATTGTAATCAAGATGAAAATACATCTGAAAGTTTCTTAAATAATCCAAAAACAGTTACACCCAGAGGTATTGCAATTAAATTAAAATTAACAGATTTAATAGTTAATGTGTTTAAGAAACATACATTAGAGGAGAGAGAAAATACTTTTATTTGTGGAACGGCCTTAACATCACCCAAGGAAAATGAAATATGTTCCAAATGGCCAAAACCATGGTTATATTCAAGAGTATTTATTTTATTTGCAATAACTTTTATTGGACTTGTAGCATTATTGAGAGTCTTTAGAAATGTATTGGCTTATCCGGGAATTGTATTTATAGGTGCATTAATAGTGCCGTTCTCATTACTTGTGTTTTTTTGGGAAGTAAATGCACCAAGAAATATTAATATTTTTGATGTAGTTAAAATATTTTTCCTAGGAGGAATTTCTTCTTTGCTTATTACTATGATACTAAATCGTGCAATAACTCTAGGTGAAGTTGATTTCTATGGTGCAATATTAATTGGAGTTACAGAAGAATTAGCTAAATTTATTGTAGTTGCATATTTTTTGAGAGGAAGTAAGAGGAAATATATATTAAATGGATTATTATTAGGAGCCGCAGTAGGCGCAGGTTTTGCGGTTTTTGAGACGGCAGGGTATGTCTTTGCTTATGGATTTGATGTTCATACTATGATGAAAATAATATATACTAGAGGAGCATTAGCCTTTGGTGGGCATATTGTTTGGGCAGCTATGTCTGGTGCAGCATTAGTAATGGTAAAAGAAGATAATAGATTAAAAGTTAAATATTTTTTTAATATTAAATTCCTTAAATACTTTATTACTGCAATAATATTACATGCAATTTGGGATATGCCTATATATATTGAAAGCAGCATACCCTATATTCAAGTTGCGCTTACATTAGTTGCGTGGATTATTATATTAATATTAATTAATGCTGGACTTAAGCAAATATCAAGCTTGAGTTTTAATGGAAAAGCAAAAAATGAGAGTAATTGCTAATGAATTTTTTTGACATAAAGTTGTAATAAGTTAACAAGTATGTTATTATAAAATGTAGATGTTATCGATAATTATGGAGGTGTTACCTATGCAAAACATATTTATGGCTTTTGAAGTGTTATTAGGATTAGGTATTATTATATCAGTATATATGCAGCCTAGTAAAGCAGATGCGTTAAGTGGATTAATACAAGGAACTGCAAAAGATACATTCTTTGCAAAAAACAAATCAAGAACTAAGGAAGTAATTCTTGTAAGATTAACAGTTATTTTTTCAGCGTTATTTGCAATAAATACAATTGTATTAAATTTAATAAAATAATAAATTTAGGCTACTTTTTATTAAGTAGCTTTTTTATTTTGCATTTAAAGATATCCAAAGCGAGAATTAGACTTATGCAACAATTACCGAAATCAGATCCATTTATCTTCCACAGGACTAGTGAAATTTTCGCTGGAAGGTTCTAAATGGTGGCTTGTCGTCATTTCAGCGTGTTCCATATGTAAAATCCGGACAAGCTGTAAATGAAACAAGCCATAGAGGAAACTCGACTCACATTCGTTCGCTGAGTAAGCGATTCACACCAAATCATAGATTTGGGTTCACTGCTTAAGAACCATCATCAGCTTAATTTCACATGCCTGCTTCCAGAAAAATGTATCGGATTTCTAGTGTAGTGTTACGATTATAATTTCTCAATGATGCATGTATATTCCATTTATAAGTTTGATTCTTAAATTGGATATCTATATATCCAAAGTGAGAATTAGACTTATGCAACAATTACCGAAATCAGATTAATTTATCGTCCACAGGACTTAAATCAGTTTACAGTTATCAGTTGAGGAAAAAAAGCTAATAGCTTTTCTTAAATTATACATTTTCGAAATCTTTAAAGAGATTTCATACGTAACTCATAACTCATAACCGATTCCAAGCCTGCTTCCAGAAAAATGTATCTGATTTCTGGTGTAGTGTTACGATTATAATTTCTCGATAATGAATACATATTCCATTTATAAGCTTGAGTATTAATTTGGATATCTATGTAATTATTGAGAATAGGATATTTGCATCTAAAAATGTAAACGTTTATGAAAAATTATGTTGGATAGAAAATAATTTCTAGGTCAGAAATTATAAATTTTAACGTCAATTATAATATATAAGAAAATTTGAATTTATGTTATAGAGAATGATGTATTAGGAGGATATATGAAAGACGATGAATTAGTAAAAGGGCTAATATTGAGAGATGTAGATAGCTTTAATGAACTTATTAATGTATATTCGAAGGATATTTTGAAAGGAATATCTTATGTTTTAAGAGACTCTCAAGATAAAGAATATATTGAAGAATGTTTTGACGATGTTGTAATGCAGATTATGGAGAAAAGTAATACCTTTAAATTTGAATGTTCTTTTAAAGGTTGGATTATGTGTATATCTAAAAATAAGGCATTAGATTATAAGCGGAGAATAAAAAAATATTATAGCACTATTGAACTTAATGAGAATATTAGAGAAGATAGTTGCCTAGAAGATGAATACATACAGAATGAATCTATAAGCGAATTTAATAAAATTGTAAATAAATTAGGAGCTGTTGATAAGACATTATTTGTTAAAAAATATGTGTTAGAAAATTCAACAAAAGAGTTATGTGAATATTACTTTATAAGTGAAGAGGTACTATATAAGCGACTGAGCAGGCTTCGAAAAAAGTTAAGAGAATTATTTAAAAATATGAAGTTTGGAGGGGAAAATATATATGAGTGATAATCAATTTCTTTCAGAAAATGAGATAAAAGCAATAGAAGAAGTAAAAGTTGAGGACGAATTATTAGAAAGGGTAAAAGAAAGAAAAAATAATATACTTTGGGAAGTTCTAATGAAAGAATTATTAAAGACTATAAAAGAAAAGTTAGCTGAAGATGAAGAAATAGACTTTTATATTTCAGGAAGAGATTATACAAGTGATTCAGTACGACTTGCATTTGCTGCAACAATTGGTTTATCAGCCGTAGCTCATCCTGTGGTTGGTTGGAGTTTTAATTGTATTTTAGTGAAGACTAATACAAGACTATTGTTAATAGAGGTAACTGGATATTTGCAATATTCAAAGCATTATGAAATACAGAAAGAATTAGGGTTGGTCAAAGAAAAAGAATATTTCTATTTGATAATTGAAGATAAGAATAAAAATAAGAAAACAATTCAATATCATATGAATAGATTTGAAATGATTATGGATTTATTAAAAGATTGTTCAACTATCGTAAAAGGGAAAAGAATAAAATCCAAAGCTGAAAAAATAATTAGACTTATCATAATTGCATGGATTATATACTTAGTATATGTAATGTACTTCATG
Organism: Clostridium sp. YIM B02555; assembly: GCF_022320955.1. Lineage (NCBI taxonomy): Bacteria > Bacillati > Bacillota > Clostridia > Eubacteriales > Clostridiaceae > Clostridium > Clostridium sp. YIM B02555. The sequence goes on from NZ_JAKJJY010000016.1 coordinate 109,478, forward strand.
ATTAAAAATTGGGGGATAATTTATAAAGCATAATTTTAAGGTAAATAAATTAATGAATTAATGTCAATACTAATATTAAATAAGATAAAATCTATATTGTCTGAAGTTATTGTGGTAGTATATAGATATATAGGAATATTATATAATGATAACACAATGGAGGAAAACATTATGGGAATAAAACAAACATTAGCAAGTTTTATGAGTGAACCAGCTTATAGACCAATGGACATTGAAGAATTAATAACTATATTTGATATAAAGAAAAATGAATATAATGCATTTAAAAAGACTTTAAGAATGATGGAAGAAGAAGGTATTATTACTAGGACGAAGAAAGATAGATATATGATTGCAGATGAAAACAATAAAGAAGAAGGACTGATTTCAGGAACACTTCAGCTACATTCAAAAGGCTTTGGATTTTTGCTTCCAGATGAAGAGGGGCAAAAAGATGTATTTATTCCAAGCAATTGCATGAAAGGTGCAATGAATGGAGATAAAATAGCTGTTAAGGTAACTAGAGAAGATACAAATACTAAGAAAAGAGAAGGAGAAGTTGTTGAGATTATTGAAAGAAATACAACCCAAATAGTAGGTATCTATGAAGATTCTCAAAATTTTGGATTTGTAGTTTCAGAAGATCCTAGAATCTCAAAGGATATATTTATATCTAAAAAGGATAGAAATTCTGCTAAGAATGGAGATGTTGTTACTGTAAAGATAACAAAATGGCCAGAAGGAAATAGAAAAGCAGAAGGTGTTGTAACAGAAATTATAGGAAGAAAAGGCGATAGAGGGATTGATATCTTAATTATAATCAAAAAACTTGGACTTCCAGAAGAGTTTACTGAAAAAGTATTAAAATATGCTGAAGGTATTTCCGAGGAAATTAATGAAGAAGAGATTAAGGGCAGAAGAGATCTTAGAGATTTAAGAATGGTAACAATAGATGGAGAAGATGCAAAAGACTTAGATGATGCAGTATCTATTGAAAAATTAAGTAATGGAAATTACAAATTAGGAGTGCATATTGCTGATGTAAGTCATTATGTAAGAGAAAATAATCCATTAGATAAAGAGGCACTAAAAAGAGCAACTTCAGTTTATTTAATAGATAGAGTTATACCAATGTTACCAAGAAAATTATCAAATGGTATATGTTCTTTAAATCCAAGAGTAGATAGATTAGCACTTACTTGTTTTATGGAAATAAATAATAGTGGTAAAGTTGTAGATCATGAAATAGTAGAATCTATAATTAAAACTAATGAAAGAATGACATATACAGATGTTACTAAGATTCTAAAGGATCATGATGAAGAACTAATAAAGAGATACGATTATCTTTATGAAGACTTTAAATTAATGGAAGAGCTTTGTAATATTTTAAGAGAAAAGAGAACTAGAAGAGGTGCTATTGATTTCGAAATAGCAGAAGCAAAAATAACGTTAAATGAGCTTGGAAAACCAATTGAGATAAAACCTTATGACCGCGAAATTGCTAATAGAGTTATAGAGGAATTTATGTTGGCAGCTAATGAAACAGTAGCTGAGCATATGTTCTGGACTCACTTACCTTTTGTGTATAGAATTCATGAAAATCCAGATGAAGAAAAGTTAGCAAAATTCAAAGAATTTGTTTATAACTTAGGATATAATGTTCACTGGACGGAAGAAATTATCCCAAAGAGTTTTCAAGAAATATTAGAAAAGGTTAAGGGCAAAAATGAAGAAACTGTTGTAAGTACTTTATTATTGAGATCTATGATGCAAGCGAGATATGCACCAGAATGCACTGGACATTTTGGCCTTGCAGCACAGTACTACTGCCACTTTACTTCACCAATTAGAAGATATCCAGATTTACAAATTCATAGAATTATTAAAGAATATCTTCATGGAGAATTGGATGAAAAGAGAATAAATAAATTGAAAAATACTGTTGGATACGCAGCTAAACAGTCTTCAGAAATGGAAAGAAAAGCACAAGATGCTGAAAGAGAAGTTGATGATCTTAAAAAAGCTGAATATATGCAAGAAAGAATTGGCGAAGAATTTGATGGAATCATATCCTCAGTTACTTCTTTTGGAGTATTTGTTGAACTTCCAAATACAGTTGAAGGCTTAGTTCATATTACAGACTTAGATGATGATTATTATATATTTAATGAATCACATCTTAGCTTGATGGGTGAAAGAACTAAGAAGATATATAAACTTGGAGATAAAGTAAAAGTTGAATGTGTTCATGTAGATATTACAAATAGGGAAGTATTCTTTAAAATTACACAAGAACCAAAAAGAGAAGAAGCCGAAGAGGCAGTGAATGAAACACTACAACCAGTATAGTGGGAGAGTTTTTAACTAGTTGATTTACAAAGATATGTATAATATAATGCTAGTATATAAGGCTTAAGAAACAATGAGGAAAATAAAAGGTCAGTATGGTGTGATTGTATATATATTTTCTTCATTGTAGTCTATAAATCATAATCCAAAATGAAAATGAATCTAAAAATATAGAAATTCCAAAGGAATTTCCTCAACAACTGTTAACTGATAACTGCCCACAGGGTACCCTAAAGGGCATAAACTGTTAACTGACAAAAGTGGGTGATAAAATGGCAAGAAAAAAGAATGAAAATTCATTAGCAGAAAATAGAAAAGCAAGACATGATTATTTCGTAGAAGAAGCAATGGAAGCAGGATTAGTTTTAGTAGGAACTGAAGTTAAGTCCATAAGAAATGGCAGGGTTAATCTTAAAGATTGTTATGCAGATGTATACGATGGAGAAATATTTATTAAAAATATGCATATTTCACCATATGAACAAGGTAATATTTTCAATGTAGATCCATTAAGAGAAAGAAAATTATTACTTCATAAAGATCAAATAAGAAGGCTTGATGCTTTAGTATCGCAAGATGGATATACTCTAGTACCATTATCTCTATATTTAAAAGAAGGTAAAGTAAAAGTTGCTCTTGGAGTTTGTAAAGGTAAAAAGAATTATGATAAGAGAGATGCCATGCTTGAAAAAGCACATAAGAGAGATATAGATAGAGCGATAAAAGAAAAATATAAATAATAAATTATAGTTAATTAACTAAGGAATAAATTTATTTGAAAAGTTTGTAATTAATGGCTGTCAAGAAAATTATATAAATAATTTCTAGGCAGCTTTTGATTTTTGGGTCAATATTTTAGTTAATAAAATGTTAAGAATAGACTTGAAGATAAAATGCAAGAGTAAATATGATAAATACTTGTTAAATAAAGATTAATGTTTATATCGGTATGAATGTTAGGCAACAAAGTTAATAAAAATGTATGGAAAAATGCCCTTGACTGGTATATAATTCATATTATGAATATAATATACTAATGCATTTAGGGGGAGTTAAAATGAGAAAAACATTAATAATTAAAAAAAGTATAGCTTTTATAACTAGTTTATTTTTGGCAATTACATTGTTCACTGCTTTTCCAATTATAGGTTATGCTGCGGATAATGGAAAAACATTTGATATTATTGAAGTAACAGATTTTCACGGAACCTTAAAGGATTCTTCTGGAAATCCAGTTGCAGGAGTTTTAGCTGATAGAATAGAAAATGTAAAAAAATTAAATCTTGATAGAACTTTAATCATAGGTGGTGGAGACTTATACCAAGGTTCTGCTGTATCGAACATTATGAAAGGGGTTCCAGTCCAACAAGTTATGTCAAAGGTTGGAATGGAAGTAACCGCCCTTGGAAACCATGAATTTGATTGGGGATTAGATACAACTATTGATACAACTATGAAGGGTGCAGCTTATTCAATAGTTTGTAGTAATTTATATGATAAAACTGGTAAGAGAGTATTTGAACCTTATAAAATCATAACTAAAGATGGGGTTAAAATAGCAATTATTGGAGGAATAACACTTGAAACAGAAACGAGTGTATCACCTAAATATGTAAAAGATTATGAATTCAAAGATCTTGCAAATGAAATTAATTCAGTTGCAGCACAAATTAAGAAAGATAAATTAGCAGATGTAACAATTGCATTAGTTCATGAAGGAGATAAAGGAGATAATGCAACAGGACCAGTATTTGACTTGGCTAATAAACTTCAAAATGTAGATGCAGTATTTGGTGGACACAGTCATACAAAAACAGCAGCTATTGCTATAACTACTAAAATTCCAGTATATATTGGAGCATCTAATGGTAAAGGATATATTGATGCTAAATTTAATATAACTAGTGATAAAAAAATTGCATTTGAAGCACCAAAGCTTGATACAAGTTACGTAGCTTTAGATAATGAAAAAGGATATAAAGCGGTTGTAAAACAAACAGATATTAATGTTGATAAAATTGTAAATGATGCTAATAAACTAATAGAACCAATTACAAGTGAAGTTATTGGATACAATACAGATAAAGAATTAACAAGAAAATTAAACAATACTCCATATGGGTCATCAGTTTTAGGAAATTGGGCATCTGATGTTACAAGAGATGCAGTTAGAGCTGATGTAGGCTTTCAAAATAATGGAGGTCTTAGAATTGACATACCTCAAGGAAATATAACAGTAGGCACAATGTGGCAATTTATGCCTTTTGATAATACACTTTATAAATTAAAAATGACAAAGGCTCAAATAAAAGAAGTTTTAGAGCAGGCTGTAGCAGATAATAGCAAGGGATTGCAAGTATCGGGTATTAATTTTACTTACGATTCAAAACTTCCAATAGGTCAAAGAGTGAAAGATATTACAAGAGAAAATGGAAGATCAATTAAAGATAATGAGATGTTAACTGTAGCAGTTCCAGATTTCGTAGCGCAAGGTGGAGATTCCTTTACTGCATTTACAAAGTATGGTGGATTAGATGTTAAAAATGATACTCATGTTGTAGTTAGAGATGCACTTATAGATTGGTGTAAATATAATAAAAACAGAAATGGTAACAATACAATAACTAATAAAGATGTTCCAAGAATGGTTAATCTATCGGGAACAGCAAGTAATCTTATTCAAAAAGCAGCTTAAAATATTATTATTAAAAAAAAGTGTTAGAATGATTTTTCTGACACTTTTATTGTTGTTAATTACTTAAAAATATTAATAAGATATTGCAATAGAAATGAAAATTGTTTATAATAATACTAATCCGATTAATATACTATGGATTAAAATGATTTGAAGGTTATTATTTAGAAGTTGACAAAAAGAAAGAATACTTATATAATCAGATAAGTAACTAAATAAAATAATCTGATATCTTATCAAGAGTGGTGGAGGGACTGGCCCTTTGAAACCCGGCAACCGAAATATTGGTTTATAATCAATATTTATATGGTGCTAATTCCAGCAGCAATTTAGCTGATAGATGAGAGGATAAATTTGAGTGATGTTTATGCGCTGGAGATTTATTCTCTGGCGCTTTTGTTTTGAGGTATTTAAATATTTGTTGATTTAAATGCCTTAGTTATCCGGATACTAACAAAACAAAGTCAAAGGAGGAAAATGTGTTTTGATAGAAATTAAAAACGTAGTTAAAAATTATGGACAAACACAAGTTATAAAAGATGTAACATTAGATATTAAAGAAGGCGAAATATATGGAATAATAGGGCATAGTGGTGCAGGAAAATCAACTTTGCTTAGATGTATAAATGGACTTGAATCTTATGATGGAGGATCAGTAAATGTAATGGGGAAAGAAGTTTCTTCATTAGAAGGTAAAAGTCTTAGAGAATTTAGAAAAGATTTAGGTATGATATTTCAAAATTTCAATCTTATGCAAAGAAAAAATGTATTTGATAATGTTGCGCTTCCTCTGGAAGTATGGGGATACAGTAAGAATGAAATTATGGACAAGGTATCGAGATTACTAGATTTAGTTGGCTTAAAAGATAAAAAAAATAGTAAACCATCAGAGCTTAGTGGTGGGCAAAAGCAAAGAGTAGCAATAGCAAGAGCATTAGCACTAGATCCAAAAATATTACTTTGTGATGAAGCAACTTCAGCCTTAGATCCGAAAATCACAAAAGACATTTTAGCATTACTTTCTAAAATAAATAAAGAATTGGGAATAACTATAGTAGTAGTTACTCACCAAATGGAAGTTATAAAGGAAATTTGTGAAAAAGTTGCATTATTAGATGGTGGTAAAATAAAAGCTGAAGGAAGAGCAGAAGATTTATTCTTAAAACCAGGAAAATCATTGAAAAAATTCTTGGGTGAGGATGATGAAGATGAAGAAATATTGCCAAACGAAGGAGTTAATATTAAATTATTTTTCCCAAGTGATTCTTCAGAAAATGCACTAATCACAAAGATGGCACGAGAATTGGAAATAGATTTTTCAATTGTTTGGGGCAAACTTGAAAAATTTAGAAGTGAAGTATTAGGTGGGCTTGTAATAAATATAAATGAAGAAGATAAAGATAAGGTTATGGAATACCTTAAAAATAAAGATATTCTATTGGAGGTGATTGAATAATGAGTGATGTAATAGGAAAAGCTTTGATTGAGACGTTAGAAATGGTTTTTGCATCAACTCTTGGTTCATTAATCTTAGGGTTTATACCTGCAATAATATTGACGGTTACTGCAAAAGATGGATTAAAACCTAACAAAATTGTTTATTCAGTTTTAGATTTAATAATTAACATATTAAGAAGTTTTCCAGTTATTATACTTATGGTAGCTATTATACCTTTAACTAGGTTTATTGCTGGTAAATCAATAGGTACAGAAGCAGCTATTGTTCCACTTACAATCGCAGCGGCTCCTTTTGTAGCAAGAATTATTGAATCAGCTCTTAGAGAAGTTGATAAAGGAATAATTGAGGCAGCTAAGTCTTTTGGAGCATCAAATACTCAAATTATCTTTAAGGTTATGCTTAAGGAAGCAATTCCTTCAATAGCCTCAGGAATTACTCTTACAATAATAAGTATTGTTGGGTATTCTGCAATGGCAGGAACAATTGGTGGTGGAGGACTTGGTCAAGTAGCTATAAGCTATGGATATCAAAGATTCCAAACAGATTATATGGTAGTAACATGTATTGTTTTAATTATAGTAGTACAAGGACTACAAGTTTTAGGCAATTATTTTTATAATAAATTATCAAAATAGGGGGAAAGAAATATGAAAAAGAAATCAATTATATCAGTAGTATTAGCAGGAGTTGTCGCATTAGGATTGGTAGGATGTGGGGGCGCATCTACATCAGCAAGTAAAGATTCTAAGAATGATAAGGTAATAAAAATTGGAGTTACTCCAAAGCCACATGAAGAAATAGTAAATATAGCAAAACCATTGCTTGAAAAAGAAGGATATACTGTTGAAGTAACAGAATTTAATGATTATAATCAACCAAATACTGCAGTTGAAGAAGGTTCATTAGATGCAAACTTCTTCCAACATACACCGTATTTAAATACACAAAATAAAGAAAAAGGATATCACTTAGTTTCAGTTGGAGCTATTCATTTAGAACCAATGGGCTTATATTCTAAGAAAATAAAAAGCTTAGATGATCTTAAAGAAGGTGCTACAATAGCAGTTCCTAACGATCCTTCAAATGAAGCTAGAGCATTAAAGTTATTAGCAGGAAAAGGATTAATAAAAATCAAAGATGGTGAATTAGTTACACCAAAAGATATTACAGAAAATCCTAAAAAATTAAAATTTAATGAATTGGAAGCAGCAGCAGTTCCAAGAGCTATAGATGATATTGATGCAGCTGTAATTAATGGAAACTATGCTATAGAAGCTAAATTCAATCCTGCAAAAGATGCAATAATAATTGAAGATAAGAATTCAGATGCTGCTAAACCTTATGCAAATATTGTTGTTGTAAAAGACGGAAATCAAGATAAAGATAAGATAAAAGCTTTAGTGAAAGCAATGACTTCACCTGAAGTTAAAGCCTTTATAGAAAAAGAATACAATGGTTCAGTAATACCAGTATTTTAGTATAATATTTTAAGTTATTTTTGATGGCAGATTATTTTAATTGATACGTACTTATAGATTATATCTAGAGTTAGTTAAAATTATTATAATCTGCCAATTTTATTGCTTTGGATTATAAGTATTATTTGGGGCATATCTTTAATAATCTATAAAAATAAGGTATACTTTTTAATAGGATTAGAAAAATTATGATGAATAATTTAAATTCGGATTAATTTGAAATATGAGGAAATAATTTTTGGCGTAAATAAAAGGAGACAAAAATATCATGAACATATCTGAAGTAAAAGTTAAATTACTTGGAAATGACATATTGAGTATTATTAACGAGTTTGTTAAAATAAATGGCTTAGATTTGAAAAAAGTATCTATTGATGATGGAATAATATTAGAAGGAACCTTTAAAAAAGGCATAACAATGGATTTTTATGTAAAAGCTGAATTGATAGAATGTGTTCATAATAAAATTACTGCAAGAATATCGAAAATGAAAATTATTAATTGTGGAGTTTTTAGAATTTTTAGAAGTCTTGCATTAAAGCAATTAGTAAAAGAATTTAAAGAATATGGAATAAGTAGCAATAAGGATAAAGTAACAATAAATATAAGTACCATCCTTAAGGATGTACCATTTGTTGATTTAATTGTTGATGATATATTTATTAAAAAAACAGAGGTATTTGTTGAAGCAAAGGATCTTAATATTTCAATAGCGGGAACATTAGTAAAAAAAGTTGAAGCAGAAGTTGTAGAAAAAAGTCAAGAACAAGAAGATTTTGATTTAAAACTTGTGAGTAAAGTTGAGGATAATTATTCTAAAGGCAGAGAAATTTTATTAGACAAGCTGCCTGATGAAACAAAAAAATATAAAGATTATATTTTTATATTACCAGATATAATTTCTCTTATTTATAGATTGATGAAAGATAAGCGAGTGCCTATAAAGACGAAGTTGATAATGTCCATATCAATTGGATATATAACACTTCCGACGGACATAATACCTAATAAAATACCATTTATAGGTGCAATTGATGAAATTGGAGTTGCATTTTTTGCATTAGATAAAGTTTTTAATGATGTTCCTATAAATGTTATCGTAGAAAATTGGCAAGGAAAGAATGAGTTGATTTTAGTAATAAAAAGTGGTGTTGATTATTTAGCTAATTTTACAAAGGCAAAAAATGTAGAGAAATTATGTCAAGTGGTGTCAGAATTATCTACATTATAAATATATATTATAAAATACAGAAAGTTTATGTATAAGAAAAGCGGATATACTTGTAGATAAAGTATTTTTGTGAATTAAAAGAGGAAGTGAAAGGGAGAAGGGAATGGCAAAGAAAGTTTATGCAATACAATATGGCTTTGATGCAAAAAATAATAAAAAGATAGAAAATATTATAGTTAACACCTGGGATGAGTGCTTAAAATATGTAAAAGGGGTAAAGGGAGCGAAATATAAGAGCTTTGAAAGTATTGATGATGCAAATTCATATTTAAATGAAGGCAATAGAATGTTAAAAAAGAGTGATGAAAATTATCCAAAAGATTGTCTTCATGCTTATGTAGATGGTAGTTATAACTCTTCAGATGGAAGATATTCATATGGAATAGTTTGCGTCAATAATGATGTTGTGGAATATATAGAAAGTAATGCAGAAAATGATACATCAGAAAGGAATATAAGGCAGATTGCGGGGGAACTTAAAGGAGCTGTTAGAGCCGTGGAATATGCTTTAAGTCAAGGCCAAACTAAAATTGTGTTATTTCATGACTATGAGGGGATTGCTCACCATGCAACTGGTGCATGGGAACGAAAGGAAGAATCCTCAGTTGGATATTATGAGAAAATGCAGACCTTAATGAAATCTGGAATTGAGATTATTTTCGTAAAGGTAGATAGTCATACTGGTGATTTATTTAATGAACTAGTTGATGAAAAGTGCAAAGAATGTTTAGGGATAACTTCTGATAGGGTTGTTGAAAAATGGTTGAAGAAAAATACAATAAAAGTATCTAATGCCAATGCAAAAACTGAAATTTTAAGCTTAGCGCCAAATTGTACAGATAATATTATTATTATTGGTGATAATGAAGATATTGATTTAAATAAAGATATTAGTGTACAAAAAAATAATGAAGAACTTGATCGTGAAATTAAGTTCAATCAAATTATAGATTTATACAAAAATAACTGTAAGGATGGGAAAAAGGCAATCTCAAAACTTTTAAGTAAGGAAAAAGAAGCTTTAATTTTATATTTATTAAATAATTATAATTAAAGTTATTGGATATAAATATATTTGGGAAAAATTAACTTGAATAACTTCATAATTAATACACAACCTACTTGTAGAAAATGAATTAATTTTATTAAAGAGGTGTTATTTATGGAAAGATTTTCAAAGGGAATGGTAGCAGGGATTTTAATAGGAGTTGCTGTTGATATGGCCATGATGCCATATCATGATAGAAGAACTCAACGAACAATGAAGAGAACAGGAAGAAGAATGAGAGATATGGCTGAGTCAACTTATCATGGGATTCAAGGTTGGATGAAATAAAAAGTTGAAAAATTAAAAAGCAAAATATAAGGGATGAAATAATTTCATACCCTTTTATTTTGCTTTTTTATAAATAAAACATTAGGAATATAGGAGATATTATAAAATTTATGGTATGTTTATATTTTTATGCAATTTTTTATAAATTTATGATATAATAAGAAAAAAGCAAAAAAATATTTAAATAATTTGTTGAATAGAGAAGGATTAAAAAATGGAAATTCTATCATTAGGAGAAAAAATTAAAAGAAGAAGAAAAGAATTAAATATGACATTAAAGGATTTGGCTAAGGACAGAATAACTCCAGGACAGATAAGCTTGGTAGAATCAAGTCGTTCAAATCCATCGGTTGATTTATTAGAATATTTAGCTAATTCATTAAATACTACTGTTGAGTATTTAATGGAATCAGAAGAAAGCCAAGCTGAAAAGATAAGTTTATATTATGAGCAGGTAGGGGAATCCTGCATATTACAAGGAGATTATGAAAAGGGACAAAGATATATTGATAATGCATTATATTATTGCGAAAAATACAATTTAGAGTATAGAAAAGCAATTATATATTTTATAACAGCAAAGTCGTATATGTATAAAAAAGATTTCCCAATGGCTCAGAAGTTTTTTTTATCAGCGAACGTAATATTTGTTAAAAATAACAATTATGAGCAAATAATTAAAGCCTTTCTAAATTTAGCTAACATAGCATTAGAATCTAAAGCATACCATTCTTCTAGTAGTTATTTAAAGCAAGCAGAAAAAGTATATTTAGACAATAATATTGTAGATGAGTTCTTATTAGGGGAAATATATTATAATATGGCTAGAACTTATTTTAATATAGAAGACTTGGAATCTGCATTAGAGTATTCATACTTGTCAAAAAAGCGTTTTCAACAAATATATAATGATGAGGACTACGCAAGAAATTTATTTGAATTAGCAGAAGAGTTTAATAAAAAGGGAGATTTAATAAATGCATTAAAGTATTCCCAAAAAACATTGGAAGTATATAAAAAAATACAATACAATAAAAGTATTGTAAATATAGAACAAAATTTGGGTAAATTGTTCTATGAATTAGGAGATCTAGAAGAATCTATTAAGCATTATGAGATATCTAGAAATGTAAGTATTTATAATAAAGTTGGACATGTTAATGATATATTAATGGATATTTGTAAAAGTTATTTAAAACTAAAAAATACAGGTGAATGTAGCAAAATATTAAAAGATATTGAAAGTAGTATAAAAAATGAAGATGTTGATAGGATTATTAACTGTAAGCTAATTGAATATACTATGTGTAATATTGATGAAAATTTTGAGCAGGCAGAAAATGTATTAATTGATACATATATACTGGCAAAAAATAGTGGAAGATTAACTAAGGCAGGAGAATTATCCATGAGGCTTGGAAAATACTTTATATCTAAGAAGGACGTAGAAAAGGCTTCGTATTATTTAGATCAGGGAGTAAAATTATTTGACGAAGCAGAACAACTAGAGAATTAAAAAATTTTTAAGTAAATGGGTGATATTTTTGGAAATACTATCAACTGGAGAAAAGATAAAAAGAGCTCGAATATTTAAAGGTATTACATTAAAAGAATTATGTGGACACAAAATTTCAATTGCTAAAATGAGTTGCATAGAAAATGGGAAAATTAAGGCAGATAAAGAGTTACTTAAATATATAGCTGAAAAAATAGAAATAGATTTAGACTATTTAACAGAAGATGTTTATGAGCAAATATTAAATAACTTAAAAATTATAAGAAAAAATATTGCCTGTGATGATGATTCAGAAAATAAATTAAAAGATAATTTAAGTTATGCGATTAAATATAAATTTTATGATTTAGCATTTGAGTTAATTCATATATTATTTTCTTATTATGTAGAAGAAAATAAAGTTGAAAATATTCAATTAATAGTTTCACAATATTATGATTTATATCAAAGAAATAATAAACATAAAAATACTGTTATATATTTTAAAGATATGGCAAGATATCTTTCTCAAAATGGAGAATATATTGAAGCAATTTCATATTACAGTAAGCTTAGAGAAATGTTTCAGCAGCAAAAAGAAAAAATGGATAAGACGGAGTATTGCCTAATAGGTTACAATGAAGCTTTGTGTTATCAAAATATAGGAAAATCAGAGGAAGCGTATAGTATTTTATCTGAAATTATAGAATACGTTAATAGCCTTAAAACTGATGAAAGTAAAGGTAAGGTTTATCATATATACGCAACAGTATGCATCAAACTAAAAAAGGACTGTGTTGATGAATATAAAAAGAAAGCCTTTGAATATCAAAAACATAATCCTATTTCATTAGCACTATCTCATGGAAATTATGGAAAATACTATTTTGAAGCTGATGAAAGAAAAAAAGCAATTGCTGAAATACAAGAAGGAATTAAAATATTCCCACGAGATAATGTAGAAAAGAACGTTCAATTTTTAAATGATTGTACTGGAATACTAATTGATAATAAGGAATATGAAATCGCTGATAAAATGGCAGAAGAAGCTTTAAATGCAGCTATTATTACCAATAACATAAAGTTGATTGAAAAATCATATTATCTGAAGGGAACAATTCTTCAAAATATGAATTTATATAGTGAAGCAGAAAAATATATGAATTTATCTTTGGATTCACTTTATAAATTTGGATCAAGGGAGCAAAGGAAAGCTCGATATGTAGATATGGGAAAATTGTATTATAAACTTGGAGATATAGAGGATTCTATAAAGTATTACAATTTAGCATTGGCTGTAGATAAAAAAATTTAATAAAGTACAATTCTGTGTATATTAAAAGCACTTTGAGCTAGTTTTTCTACTTTAACTTGTCAAACTGAAGAGGTAAGCCAAGTAAAGTATGAGTCATCTAACTCAAAGTGCTTTATGCATTAAGAAATATTTATACAATTCTAAAAAATAAAAGATACACTATATTTAATTAATCATCAGTGCCTTCATTTTTACCTAGAAAATAATCTAATATATTATCAATAGTAATAACACCAACAATTTTATCATTATTTACTACAGGCATTGCAACAATATCATTTTTTCTCAAACGTTTAGCGACTGTTATAATATCTTCATCAGATTGCGAAAGTATTACAGACTTTGACATAACCCATTCAACAGGGCAGCTAACATAATGTCCAGGATGTATCATAAATCTATATATGTCAGCTTTAACTATCATTCCAACCAATGTTTCACTATCATCTACTACAGGCATACCGTTAATATTAAGGTCATGCATTAATTCTAAAGCTTTATCAATAGTATCGTTTACATTTATAATATGAAAATTTTTGTTGATAATAGAATCTACTCTCATAAAATCACCTCTTTTATAAATTTAACAGCAAAATATTTATTAACCAAAATTTTTGATAATTTATATATATAATAATATTTTACTACAAAATAGTAAATTTTAAAATAAAAGTTTATAATAAAAAATTAAAGAAAATTTAAAAACAAACTTTGACTTTCTTTGACCTATATATTATTATATAAGTAAAGAATAGTTATTTATATTGCAATCGTAAAGTATGATTTAAAAAAATACTTATGGAAATTAATAAAGGTATGGATATAAGAAATAAGGAGGAATATATATGAATATTGATAAAATGACATTAAGGGTTCAACAAGCATTAAATGATGCAAATGTTGCAGCAGTTAAGTATAATCATCAGCAAATAGATTTAATACATCTTTTTTCTGCGCTTATAGAGCAAGAAGATGGATTAGTGCCAAACATTTTTACTAAAATGGGAGTTCCGTTAAAGAATTTAAAAGATACTGTAAATAATGAATTGAATTCAATGCCAAAGGTATTAGGAGAAGGCGTTGGAAATGTATATATTACTAGAAAAGTTGAAGAGGTTTTGATTAAAGCAGAAGAGATTTCAAAGAAATTTGAAGATTCTTATGTTAGTGTTGAACACTTAATGTTAGCTATTATGGAAATCAAAAATAATAGTGAAATTTCAAAAATATTAAATAAATACAATATAACTAAAGATAATTTTTTGAAAGTTCTTTCAGAAGTTAGAGGAAGCCAAAGAGTTGAAACTCAAGATCCAGAGGGAACATATGATGCGTTAGCTAAGTATGGAACAAATTTAGTTGATCTTGCTAAAAAGCATAAACTTGATCCGGTAATAGGAAGAGATGAGGAAATAAGAAGAACTATAAGAATTCTTTCAAGAAGAACAAAAAATAATCCTGTCCTAATAGGAGAACCAGGTGTTGGTAAAACTGCTATTATTGAAGGATTAGCTGAGAGAATAGTTAGAGGAGATGTTCCAGAAGGCTTAAAAGATAAAATTATATTTTCTCTTGATATGGGAGCTTTAATAGCTGGAGCTAAGTACAGAGGTGAATTTGAAGAAAGATTAAAGGCTGTTTTAAAAGAAGTTCAAAGCAGTGATGGAAGAATATTATTATTTATAGACGAAATTCATACTATAGTTGGTGCAGGAAAAACTGATGGTGCAATGGATGCAGGAAACCTAATAAAGCCATTATTAGCTAGAGGAGAATTACATTGCATTGGTGCCACTACTTTTGATGAATATAGAAAGTATATTGAAAAAGATAAGGCCTTAGAAAGAAGATTCCAACCTGTAATTATTGATGAGCCTTCGGTTGATGATACAATTGCTATTTTAAGAGGCTTAAAGGAAAGATTTGAAATTCATCATGGAATCAGAATTCATGATTCGGCTATAGTAGCTGCTGCAAAGCTTTCAGATAGATATATTCAAGATAGATTTATGCCAGATAAAGCTATTGATTTGATTGATGAAGCTGGAGCCATGATAAGATCAGAAATTGACTCTCTTCCAACAGAATTAGATGTTATAAGAAGAAAAATATTTAAATTAGAAATAGAAAAAGAAGCTCTTGCTAAAGAAAAGGATGATAATTCAAGAAATAGATTAGAGGATCTTGAAAAGGAATTAGCAGAATTAAAAGAGAAAAATGATGAAATGACTGCTAAATATACAAAAGAAAAGGAACAAATTACAGCTATAAAAACCTTAAAAAGTCAATTGGATGATGCAAGAGGAGAAATAGAAGCTGCCCAAAGAAATTTTGATTATAATAAAGTAGCTGAAATCCAATATAGTAAAATCCCAGCATTGGAAGAAGAAATAAAGCAAAAAGAAATTGAACTAAGAGATAACTATGAAGGTGCATTATTGAAAGAAGAAGTTACAGAACAAGAAGTATCAGCTGTACTTTCAAAATGGACTGGAATTCCTGTGACTAATTTGCTTGAAGGAGAAAGAGAAAAACTTTTAAGATTAGAAGATGATATGAGTGAAAGAGTTATAGGTCAAGGGGAAGCAATTGAAGCTGTAACTAATGCAATTCTTAGAGCAAGAGCTGGCCTAAAAGATATTAATAGACCAATAGGATCTTTTATCTTTTTAGGACCAACAGGAGTTGGTAAGACAGAGTTAGCTAAGACTTTGGCTAGAAACCTTTTTGATTCAGAAGAAAGTATTATTCGTATAGATATGTCAGAATATATGGAAAAGCATTCTGTATCTAGATTAGTTGGAGCGCCTCCAGGATACGTAGGCTATGATGAAGGTGGTCAATTAACTGAAGCAGTAAGAAGAAGTCCTTATAGTGTAATTTTATTTGATGAAATTGAAAAAGCCCATGAGGATGTATTTAATATATTCCTTCAAATTTTAGATGATGGTAGATTAACAGATAATAAAGGTAAGACCGTTGATTTTAAAAATACTATAATAATAATGACTTCAAATATAGGAAGTGAATATTTACTAGAAAATAAAAATGATGAACATGTTGAAGAAGACATTAAAGCTAAAGTGATGAGTGTTTTAAAATCAAGATTTAAGCCAGAGTTTTTAAATAGAGTAGATGATACAATAATGTTTAAGCCATTAGCAGAATCAGGCATCAAGAAAATTATTGATATATTCTTAAGAGATGTAGGCTTAAGATTAAAAGATAAAAATATAGAAATAGAAGTCACAGAAGAAGCTAAGACAATAATGGCAAGAGAAGGATATGATGTAGTTTACGGAGCAAGACCTCTTAAGAGATATATCCAAAATATATTAGAAAACAGACTTGCAAGAATGATAATAAAAGGTGATTTGATTTATGGTTCTAAGGTTAGAATTGATGGGAATGGTGAAGAAATTACTATAGAACCTGTCTTATTACCAGATAAGCAATAGTTTGAGTATGTGAAAATGAGATATAGTTTTGAAAGCTTTGTTAGAATAAATTATTAATATATAAACACAACAGTCAGTCCAAATTGGGCCGCCTGTTGTGTTTGTTTTTTAAATTAATAAATAAACATTGATAATTATAGTATATGTCTGGATTATTTGATTGGAATTTCAACATTAGCAGTCATGGCAGATTTCAATGTACCATCACTATCAGTGATAGAAACTTTAATTTTAGTAGCTATATGCTTGCTATCAGAAGTTGACTGCTTGTCCTTAGGCGTATATTCATGTTTTAATGCTATATAGTTAACTGTTCCTGTTTGATTTCCTATTGCAGTTGTTACGTTTAGAGATTGATTATAAGAAATTTTATCTAGATATTGATCAGGTATATAGCATAGTACATATAAATCGTTTGAAATTGCTATATCAGCCACATCACTTCCTATATTTACAACATCTCCAAGCTCATAGTTTTTGCTTATTATTATTCCATCATTTAAAGCAACAAGATTACAGTTGTTTAAGTTGTTTTGAGCTTGATTTAATTGAGCAAGAACTTGATCCAAGTCACCTTGAGCAGCAGCAATAGCTTGTTTAGTAGAACCATTTTTTAATAGGGTCAATTGAGAATTTGCAGCATCATAATTTGCTTTTGCAGTATCGATTGCTTGAGAGGTAGCACCTTCTTGTAATAAACTTAGCTGCTCATTAGCGCTTTCAAATTTAAGTTTAGCTGATGAAAGCTGTGTAGAAGTAGTATCTAATTTGTACTTTGCATCATCTAAGGTGCTTTTTGCTACTGCTCCACTTTGATATAACTGAGTTGTATTGTTATACTGAGTGTTTATGTAATCATAAGAAGTTTGAGCTGAATTAACAGCATCTTGAGCAATTGATACCTCGTTTTTTGCTTGTTCAATTTGTTGATTTCTATTACCAGAAGTTAAAAGCTCTACTTGCGCTTTAGCAGCACGAACTTGTGCTTCAGCTTGATCAATCTGCTCTTGACGAGTTCCGATTTGAAGTTCTTCAAGTTTTGCTTTTTTCATATTCACAAGAGCCTGCATTTGATCAACATTGAATTTTTGATTAGTATTATCTATAACTGCTATGATATCACCTTTTTTTACAGTCTCACCTTGATTTTTTTTCATTTCTATAATTTTTCCTGAAACAGTACTTGTAGCAGGAGCAATGTTATTTTGAATATCGCCTTTTAATGTTAATATATTTGAATTAGAAGAACATCCAGTTGTAATAGCAAGGAAAAAAATAATTGATCCAAACATAAATAATTTTCTCATAAAATCACCCTTTGCAATTTATTTTTGTAATTTTACAGAAGTAGGTTAATTTGTAGTTGTGCTAGTTTTTGAAATTCCATTCATAATATAATGAACTAGATAATCTATATCCTCTTCACAATTGGGTAATTCAGGCAAAGCAATATAATGTAAGAATAGATACCCAAAAACAGAAGTAGCTATTAGATTTGCAATAGAATTGCTTGGAATATCAATAAGTTTACCTTGAGCTTTAAACTTATCAATAATAATCTTAATTCTTTTAACAGATGGCAGAATTACTGTATTTAATATCTTTTGTCTTAGTTCTGGATGAAAGGGAACTTCTTGAATAACAACTTTTATAATAGGTGCTGTTTCACAAATAAATTTCTGCCTATTTAAAATAAGTTTCTTTAAAAAGATTTCAAAATCAGCAGGATCATCATCTAAAATCTCTTTAAAATCATTAAGGAAGACTTCAAACAATGAATTATTTGATAATGCATAAGGAATAGCAAATAAAAGGTCTTTTTTAGTTTTGTAATAACGGAAAATAGTGCCTTCTGCAACTTTTGCATTTTTAGCAATTTCGCTAGTAGAAGTTGCTTCATAACCTTTTTCTGAAAATAGTTCTATAGCTGAAACAAGAATGTTAAGTTGTCTTTCAGTCATAGAATTTTCAGGATTGCATAGATTTATAAGTTCTTTTAAGGATTTTTTTTCTGTCAATTTAATCACCTCATATTTTACGGTATTTTTTAAGAGCAACTATATTTGCAAATATAAATAATACGCAAATAAAAATTAGAATTATTACATCAAACACTATATCATTCCAACCTTTGCCTCTAATCATAACATTTCTAAGAGCATCAGCAGAATACCACAGAGGCATAAATCGCCCAAAAGATTGAAGCCAAGGTGCCATTGTGCCCAAATCAAAAAGACCTGAGAAAAAAACTTGTGGTACTACAATTATTGGAATAAATTGAATCATTTGAAGTTCATTATTAGCAAAGGCAGATATAAAGGTTCCTATAGAAAGAGCTACTAGTGCGGTTAATATTGTAATTAGAATTACAAGTGTGAAGGAACCAATCATCATAATATTAAGAATATTAATTGAAAACCATGCGATAAGTGTAGATTGAATTATAGTAAAAACACCAAAGCCAAGTATGTAGCCTATAACTATTTCCCACCTTCGTAAAGGAGTAGCAAGTATTCTTTCAAGGGTTCCAGATTTTCTTTCACCAAGGAAGGCAACCCCTGCTACTAGAAAAACAAAAAAGAATACAAAAAAGCCAATAAGTATAGGTCCAAAGTTATCAAAGGAAGACATATTTTCATAACCATACAAATACGTTATATCAGGTTTTGCAGAAGAACCTGTTGTAGAAAGTGCATTTTGAGTAAGTTTAAGAACAGCCTGACTTTTACTTGGGTCACTACCTTCCAAGGTTATTTTTGGAATTCCATTTTCAAAATTAATTAAAGCATCAATTTCTGAAGCTTCGAGAACAGCATGAGCAGAGCTTTCATCATATCTTATAACCTTTGCATCATTATCCTCTAATTTATTTACAAATTTAAGCGGAGCATTAATTATTCCGATTTTTGGATGATAATCAGAACCATCAAAAATAAATGACATTAATGTTAGTACTAATATTGGTGCAAGAATCATTAAAGCTATAGTTCGTTTATCATGAGCTAGCTGAAGCAAAATTCTAATCATAATTGCTTTTATTCTCAATTTGAAGCACCTCCATAATATAAGAATGCATCTTCAATTGTACTTGAATTGGAAGCTTGTTTTATTTCATTAGGTGAACCTACAGCAATTAATTTACCATCACGAATCATTCCTAGATTATCACACTTTTCAACTTCGTCCATTACATGTGTAGTAATTATTATGGTTGTCCCATTTTCTTTTAATTTGTATAATTCGGCCCAAATAGATTTACGAAGAACTGGATCGATTCCAACTGTAGGTTCATCTAATATTAGAACAGGTGGTTCGTGTACAAGGGCGATTGCAAGGGATAATCGCCTTTTCATGCCTCCTGAATAATTTTTAACTTGTTTTTTTAGATGTTCAGATAAATTTACAAGCTCCATTACTTCTGCAATTCTTTGCTTTTGTTTTGACTTACCGATTTTATACATGGAAGAAAAGAACTTTATATTTTCTTCGGCAGTAAGTTCGTCATATAAAGCATCAGATTGAGCCATGTAACCAATCTTATTCATAACTGAAAGCTGAGGCATTTTTGTATCTAATAAAAACACAGAGCCATTTGTTGCATTGTCTATTCCAGCTATCATTTTTACAAGAGTTGATTTTCCTGAACCTGAAGGACCTAGCAAGCCTAAGATTTGAGAATATGGTATATCTATACTAATATCAAATAGAACTTGTTTCTTTCCAAAAGATTTATTAACATGTTCAATTTTAATGCATATAGGAGAAGACATAGTTGAAATTTTTGATTCTTCCATAGGAAAACTCCTCTCTAATGAAATTAAGTGAGTAATCACTCATTTATCTATTGTAAACATTATACTAAAATTTAAATAAGGATTCAAGATATATATTATAATTATCAATACTTAGTGATCAATGAACATGAATAGTTGAGTATTAATAAATAATAAAAGGCAGCATAATTACTTAAGCTACCTTTTTACAATTCATTAATTTATAATTTCTATTTGTTTATATCTGAGCAACTAGGAATGTTAAATAATCCTTGTGCAGATTTAACACCACGTATAATAGCTTTTTCCATAACAGTTGCAGCCAACATTCCTACAGTTGTAACATCTGCAGTAACTTTATTTGTAGACATTGTGAAGATTGTATCTCCATCAAACATTGTATGAGCTGGTCGCATAGTTCTTCCATAGCCATTGTGAGCCATAGAAGCTACTTTGTTTGCTTCAGCTTTTGTAAAATTTGCATTAGTTACTATAATGCCTATTGTTGTATTTCCTTTAAAAGGATTTTTAGGATTTTCGAGATTTTCTATTATTAATCTTTCAGTATTTAGAAATTCATTATTTTCATGATCATATGCGCCAGCAATTATATTTAAGTTTGAAGGATCAATTACATCACCAAGACAATTTACAGCAACGATGGCACCAACTTCAAGGTTACCAACTTTTATTGCATAGGTGCCTAGTCCACCCTTCATGGAATAGTCTGTACCAAGAAATTTACCAACTGTAGCACCATATCCAGCACCAATATTTCCATTTATATCATCCTTACAATTTTCTGAGTTTAAGCATGCTTTGAAGCCCATTTCTTTATCTGGTCTTACTTTAGGATCACCAAAACTTAAATCAAATAATACCGCTTGACATACAATTGGAACTTTGGCAACTGTTACATCAAATCCGATATCATTACCTTCTAAATATTGCATTACTCCACCTGAGGCATCTAGTCCAAAAGCACTTCCGCCAGATAAGACTACAGCATGGATTTTATCGACCATTTCCATCGGATTTAATAAATCAGTTTCTCGAGTACCAGGGGCTCCTCCACGAACGTCAACACCTCCTGTTGCTCCTTGTTCACATATAACTACTGAGCAGCCAGTTCCACCTTCTTTATTTTCAGCATGACCAAGTTTTATTCCATCTATATCACAAAATTTAATTTCTTTCATAAGTATAAAACTCCTTTAATTATCAAAATATGAACGATACCAATATATATTGTAATTATAAATTTTTAATATGCAAGGATCAATGAAGGCTGAGTTCCTTTGAAACTCTTTGAATTTTGGACAATTCTTTTTGCAGTATATAAATATAAAAATATATAAATAAATGACCAAGGATAATAAAATGCTTTATAATCACTGGCCATTATCATAATAATAAATTTTATTACATTAT
This sequence comes from Clostridium sp. YIM B02555, assembly GCF_022320955.1. NCBI lineage: Bacteria > Bacillati > Bacillota > Clostridia > Eubacteriales > Clostridiaceae > Clostridium > Clostridium sp. YIM B02555. The sequence goes on from NZ_JAKJJY010000016.1 coordinate 131,501, forward strand.
TTTTTTATTTTTAAAACCGTAAGTATAATAGGAATACATAACAACATACTTACTATAGCTTCTGGTATTCCGTTTGGAATTCCAATTGTAAATAAAATCACATAACCTATTGTACTAGGATCAACTCCAATAACATTCGCAAATCTCTCAGCATATATAATGTAAGTTAAGCCTAGAACACCAATCGTATTAACTAAAGTTGCACATAAAGATGCTATTCCAATACTAATACCAGGTTTATTAAATTTATTTTTAAAGAAAACGTAAATATAATATGCTGAAATTCCAATTAAAATTCTTGGTACTATTGCAATTATGGGATTTAAAAACATAAATCCTGTTGGTAGCATTGTAGTGAGCTCTTGATACATTGAAAATAATCCAAAAACTAATCCAACAAAGGCACCTACTACTGGGCCTTCAACAATTGCACCAATTATCACTGGAATGTGCATAATTGTAGCTTTTACAGGTGGGATAGGAATAAAACCTAAGCCTGTTACTCCTAAGAAAATAGAAATTGCAGATAACATACCAATCATAGTTATCTGTCTAACCGATAGTTTGGGTTTTACATTAATTCTTTCCATAAAAAATACCTCCGTTCTTATTCCGTTCTGTGGATATAATTCGGAAAAATCAAATACGAATTTCCGTTCAGTTTCAAATAGAATACCGACAAATAGTATTTTACCACTTTTAAAAAAAAGTTCAATAAAAGTTTTCCTTTATAGAGCCAAAATTATTAAAATATTCATGGATAATATTATTAATAGTGTTAATAATATCAATTACATAGATAATATCTGGATAAAAATATAAAAAAGATTTCTAAAAAGTAAAATTAATAGCAAAAGTACTTGTAAATTATAAATGTTCATTATAAACTCATTAAAGAAAGATAAATATACATAAATAGTATATACTATTGTAATACTATTTATATAATAAGGAGAACTAAAATAATGAGTACAATTGCAGGGAAAGGCTGTCCAAGAATTATCCCAGAAGGAGAAAAAAAGCCATTAAAAGATATTGAAAGAAGTATCCTTAAAACTTATAGAAAACACATATGGGCAAAATTTATTCGAGCAGTTAAAGATTATAAATTAATTGAAGAAGGAGATAAAATTGCTATAGGTATATCTGGTGGGAAAGATAGTATGTTAATGGCAAAATTATTTCAGGAACTACAGAGGCATGGTCAGGTGAATTTTGAAATTGTCTTTTTGGCTATGGATCCAGGATATCATCCTGATATAAAGAAATTATTAATAGAAAATTGTGAACACTTAAATATTCCTATACATATATATGAGTCAGGTATTTTTGATGTGGTTGATAAAATGGCGAAGGATTATCCATGCTATTTATGTGCAAGAATGAGACGAGGATCACTTTATGCAAAGGCACAAGAATTTGGATGTAATAAACTTGCTTTAGGTCACCATTATAATGATGTGATTGAAACAACAATGTTAAATATACTTTATTCAGGAAATTTTAAAACAATGCTACCAAAATTAAAAGCAAAGAATTTTGAAAATTTAGAATTAATTAGACCTATGTATTATATAGAGGAAGATTACATAAAGAAATTTATAAACAATAGTGGTATATGGCCATTAAATTGTGCGTGTATGGTTGCAGCTGAAAGAATAGGTAATAAAAGATATGAGATAAAAGATTTGATTAAAGAACTGAAGAAAAATTTTGATGGAGTAGAAAAATCAATATTTAGGGCAGCAGAAAATGTTAGTATGGATTCAATTTTAGGGTGGCAAAAAGGTGAAAATAAATACTCTTATTTAGACTTTTATGATGAAGAATAAATTAAATGTATACTAGTGTATTTATTAATATGGGAAAATATGTTATGATATTTTTAACAATTATGTAAAAAGGATGAAGGAAAGATGACAAGAGATTCTATAGTCAGTATGGATTCTAATATACTATTAAGTATAATAAATATGAAGTTACGAGATCAATATTCTTCTTTGAATTTACTTTGCGATGATTTAGACATTATTGAGGAAGATATAAAAAGAAAATTAGGAAATATTGGATACTTTTATGTTGAAGGCGAAAATCAGTTTAAATAGTTTGGATTTTTAGTACATATTTAGGAGGAGCATGCTATATGAATTTAAAAAAGACAGGAAAATTAATAACTGTTATGGCAGCAACAGCAGCATTTATTGCATCAATGGTAAATGATAAAAAAGACAAAAACACAAAGGAAAAATAATAGTTTAAATTAATGATAGTGTGAAGGATTGTATTGATATGATTATGACAGAACTTGAGTTAAATTATAGTAATATTATTAATCTTGATAGCGATTCGGGGATAAATATCATTTGGGATCCATCAGAAGCTAAGTTAATAGTTGATGAGAAAATAGTTGATATTATATATGAATTTGATATTGAGAATTATGAATTAGAGCAGCTATTAAAGTATATTAATGAAGATGATAAAGAAAATGTTTTAAATTTCTTTACTCAAGATCTAGAGAAAACTTATGAAAACAGAGAACAAATTCAACAAGTACACAAATATAAAAGTTGTGAAGGAAATGTTGAATTTATTATTATCGGTAGAATAATTAAAAATAACTTCAAATATTATTTGATAGGGACAATCTATTATTCAAAGGATAAAAACAATTGGTTTAATGACGTAAATTCATTTATGGAATGTTGGAAGGAATCTGTTTTAAATAATAGAATAAGTTCAATTATTCAAGCTGATAGAATAACAGGCTTACCTAACAGATATTTATTTAAAGATATTGTGTCAGGTATATTGGAAAAGAGTATTGAAAATAATACAAGAACAGCAATGATAGTTGTGAATTTAGATAACTTTAAATATGTAAATGATTCTTTTGGACATGATTTTGGGGATTTGCTTTTAAAAGAAGTTAGTTATAATTTATTGGCAGCAATTGATGGAGAAATATTGATGTCAAGATATAGTGGAGATACATTTTTAATTTTTAAGTCAAATATAGTAGACATTCAAGAAGTATTAGAGCTATGTGATGTTATAGCTAAATCCTTGGAAAATCCTAATGTTGTGCAAGAAAAGAAGATTTATTTAACTGCAAGTATTGGAGTCTCTCTATCACCAGATCATGGTATAGATTATAATACATTGCTTAAAAATGCTGATGCAGCGATGTATGAAGCTAAAAAGAATGGGAAAAATGAATGCAATTTTTTTGATCATAATATTTCAATTGAATTAAATAGAATATATAGCTTACAAAAGGGTTTGAGAACCGCATTACAAAATAATGAGTTTTATGTTATGTTCCAACCTAAGGTGGCCTTGGACGATTCTAAAGTAAATGGCTTCGAGGCATTAGCAAGATGGGAGAGTGCAGAATTTGGATTGGTAAGTCCAGTAGAATTTATTCCTATTGCAGAAAATTCAAAAATGATAATTCCTATTGGAAGTTTTGTTTTGGAGGAAGTCTTTAAAAAAATCAAATATCTTTTGAATGAAGGTAATGATAATTTCAAAATTGCAGTTAATTTATCAGAAATGCAGCTTAGAGAAGATGTAGTTGTGTCAGAGTTTAAAAATTTAATTAAGAAATATAGAATTAACCCAAAATACATTGAAGTAGAAATTACAGAAAGTGTACTTATGAAATCTTTTAATAAAAATGTAGAAATCTTGGAAGAGATTAGAAAGCTAGGCGTAAGTATAGCACTAGATGATTTTGGAACTGGATATTCTTCTTTGAATTACTTAACTAAGTTACCGATAGATGTGCTGAAAATTGATAGAAGTTTTGTAATTGATCTTATGGATAATCCTAAAAGTAAATGTATAGTTGAAAATATAATTAACTTGTCACATCAATTAGGTATAGAAGTTGTGGCAGAAGGTGTTGAAGATAAAGGACAGGTTGAATATTTAAGAGCAATATTATGTGATGTTGTTCAAGGATATTATTTTAGCAAACCCAGAATGTTTAATCAGATAATAAATATAATTGGGAAAGAAATTTCATAAATGTATTGACAAAATTATAATATGAATATATTATATAAGAAAGTATTAAATCCGAAGAAAAGGGATAGTAATCATAAAGCAATGTTAAAGAGAGCTGAAGATGGTGAGATTTCAGTACGGTAGTTTGTGATGAATGGGCCTTTGAGGAGCGAGATGAAATCAATTTGAGAGTAGTTAAGTCGTGTGTCGCACGTTATAGCGAATAGGATATGTTTGTATCTGAATTGAGAGGCATTTTTATGCAATCTAGGTGGCAACGCGGATAATCTCCGTCCTATTAATTATAGGACGGAGTTTTTTTATATTCATTTATATGTGGGGTGTGATTAGTATGTTGTGAAAGGAAATAATTTTAATAGAATAATTATATAGATGAAATTCGGAAATAAGCAAAATATAATGAAAAGGGGATTTTTAAAATGAATACAAGAAAAATGGTTACAAATGCAATTTTAATAGCAGTAGGTGCAATCTTACATCAACTTACTCCTTTATTAGGAGTACCAATGCAACCTGATTTATCTTTAGCTATGTTATTTATTATAATAGTATATAATAAGGATTATAAAACTACTTTAGTATGTGGTATTATAGTTGGGGTATTTGCTGCATTAACTACTAAAACGCCAGGTGGACAGTTACCAAATATATTAGATAAATTAATAACTTCTAATATTGTGTACCTAATGTTAATTCCATTAAGAGAAAGATTTAATAAGTTAACTCAAATAAGCATATTATTACCGGTTGGTACTTTGATTAGTGGTACAGTATTTTTATCATTATTAATGGTTCTTGGAGGATTACCAATGAGCCAGTTTGGAACTTTATTTATAACTGTTGTTGTTACTACAGCAGTATTGAATGTAATAATTGGTGTTGTATTGTTTAAGATTGTTGATAGAACTGTTGGAGTTACTGGAGCTTATGCTATTAAATAGAAAAGAATATAGAATAAATATTTATGTGATTTAGATGAAAAGGTGAATTGGGTAATAATAACTCGATTCACCTTTTTAATTTTAAGTGCAAGTTAAAATAGATTATAGTAATAAGTTACTTTTTCATGATATGATACACTTCTGGTGTGTTTTCATCAATTTTCTTAAATTCATAACCATTATCTTTATAGTATTTAATTATAGTTGGCAATGCTTTTACAGAATTTTTACTCATATAAGCACAATGCATTAATAATACTACAGTGTCTTTATCACTTTTAGAATTTTTAATAAACAAATTAGGATTAGCACTTGGATGCGCTCCATCACCACTATCAGTATTCCAATCATATATCTTTAAATTATTTTTATGTAATAAATCAACCATAGATTGTGAAATTTTATAACAATTGTTGTTACAACCAAAAGGAAATCTCACTATTTGAGGTTTTAGTCCAACTATAGAATTTATTACATCTTGAGTATCAAGCATTTCCTTTAGAAATAAATCATTTGACCTGTAAAGGTGGTTACGGTTATGGCTCATACTGTGAAGCCCTAGCGCATGGCCTTCAGAATAAATTCTTTTGATTAAATCTTCTTGACCTTTAATTTGTTCTCCTATTAGAAAGAAGGTTGCAGGTACAGACTCTTCTTTTAATATATTTAAAGTGTCTTTTGTTACTTTTCCAGCAGGGCCATCATCAAAAGTTAAATAAATTACTTTTTTCTCAGTAGCATAAACCTTTGAAACAGTTATGTTTTGATAACTGATTATAAATATTAGAATTAGAGTAAATGAAATAAATTTTTTTAGATAATTTGATAAATTCATGTGATCATCACTTTCCTATAAATGTTTTTTCTATTAGTAGTGTTCCCGAAAATTAAATTAATATTATACTGATAGAATATACTTTAGTGCCATGTAAAAATATGGTATACTATGTTTGGTTATGCATAGTTGATAGTTATTAAGAAAAGGGATGGGAATATAATGAGAACGATAAACAATAAGTATCTAATTGAAGATGAATTGCCTTCAGAGGAGAACTTTTCTAATTATATAGTAAGTCATTTAGAGAAGAATGAAAACTATGTTTTATGTGTTTTGAAAAATGACTTTACATATGAAAAAACAAGAGACTATTTATTAAGTAAATTTGAAACTATAAAAAAATTGAATTTTGAAAATGTTACCAATGTTATTAAAGTTGAAATAATTTATGGTATGAATGGTATAAAATTAGATAAACCTCAATATGGATATTTAATGGAGAATATACGAACAAAAATAGATACACAAAATTATATTAGAAAATGTAATACTAGAGAAAAGTTAAATATATTCATGGAAATATGTTCGGCTATTAATACGTTGAATATGAAAGGTTATATATTTGATGATATTACATTAAAAGATATAAAATTAATCCCTATTCCAAATAATAACGTTAAAATTAAGATTAAAAATTTATTGCAAAATGAATTGAAAAAATTTAATTTAATTAATTATTTTCCCTATAAATATAATGTTGATAAAAATAATAAGAAAAGTTTAGAGAAAAATAATACTATACAAGTTATAAATTTATTCAATGCTATATTTTCAGAAGAGGATTTTGAAAATGAATTGAGGGAGTTAAAATATATACAAACCCTTAATAATCAAATAAATATAGCCTTTGATATAAAATATATAATGAATGATATTAACAATAAAATGAAGACAAATTACAGCTTCTTTGTAAAAGATGCCTTAAATACTATTAATACTAATTTAGATTTAATAGGAATGGAAGAAGAAATCAAAATTATAGAAAAAAATCTACAAAGAGTATTAATGAGAAAAGAAAATAATAAAATTATATCTTTTAATGGTGAAGATGGAAGTGGAAAAAGTAGATTTTTAAGGGAAATTAAGTATAGGATTGAAAACAAATATTTTATTGATGCAATATATATTGAAAATATAAATAATTCAAGTATAAGTAAAGAAGAATTATATAATAATCTGTTAAATAATTTATTAAGTAAAAGTGATACTACTTTAAAGGATAAATATGAAGTTTACATTAAAAAATTTATATCAATTTTATCAGAAACAGAAACAACAAATAAAGAAAATAGGCAGACATTGCAATTAATAAATAGAATTGGAAGATTTATTTATGAATATACAATGACAAAGCCTCTTATAGTATTGATAGATGATTTAGATCAAAAAGATGATGTTTTTAAATTACTTATTAGGTATATTACTTTATTAGAAAATAATTTGCAAAATGTTATTATACTTTTTTCTATGAATGAGAGTAGAAGTGATAAAAAGTTTTTAGATTATATTAAAGAATTAAGAGAATTGGGAGAATATGAAGAATATAAAATAAACTATTTTAATCAATATGACACAACTAAAATGATTAAAGGAATGTTGAATACTAATCAGGAATTTAGTAAATTGGAGACAAAGGTATACTCAGAAACACTTGGTAATCCACAATACATTAGTGGAGTAATAAAAGAACTTTATGATAATCATAATTTGTATTTTGATGAAACACTTGGGAGATGGGAAATTAATGTAAGTGTTAATGATATACTAATACCAAAGTATTTAGAACAAAAACTAGAAGAGAATATTTCAATACTGAATGAAGCGGAAATTGATATTTTGAAGAAATTATCAATATTTGAAAATCCTTTATGTGAAAAGATAATACTTGAAAATATAATTACAGAGCAAAATCAAATAAATATATATAGATTTCTAAAATTTAAAAGATTTTTTATAGATAAGATAAGCGATCAAGGGATACTTGTGGGGTTTTCAAATAATTTGTTAAGGAATATATTATATTTAAAATTAGAAGAAGATCAGAAAATAGAAATGCATAAAAATGCATCTGTATTTCTTGAAAAGATTTTATTCAATACAGATTATTATATTGAAGAACTTTTAATACACTTAGAAAGAAGTAATAATTTTGAAAAAGCATACTTTTATGCAGTAAAATATGCTAAAGCATTAGAGGTATCAGGAGATCATTTGAAGGCTATTTCATACTATAAAAAAATTTTAAAATATCCTAATTCTATCAATAATACTAAGATAGCAATAAATATTGCAATGCTCTATGAAAAAAATTCAGACCATATAAAAAGTTTCGAGTATTTAGATAAAGCAAATCAGTTTGCAATAGAAAATGATGAAATGGAAGATCAAATCTATACATTACTTGAAATGATAATAATAAAAATAAATAATATTACTGATATGGATACAAGTATAGATTATTCTTTAAAATGTATAAGAAGGTTACTTAATTTAAAGTTCTATGCAAAAGGAGAAGTATATTACTATTTTGCACTTGCTTTAAAATATAGGTTGGAAAATAACACTCTAAAAGTAGTAAGTAATGTAGAAAAAGCCTTATTTATATGTAAGGAAAACAAAATAAAAGAAGATGTATATGGATGGATCACACTTACTCTTGTGACAGTTAAAATTAGAGAAGGAGATTTTGCTAAGGCAAAAGAAATTTGTATACAAGCAAATGAAATATTTATTTATAATAGTAATATTAATGGTCAATTGTATAGTAAATTGTATTATACCACTATTTGCAAGGAAGAAGGATATCCTAATGAAGAGGTTTTTAAGCAATACTTGGAGATATCAAAATTAAGTAATAAATTTAAAAGTTATAAGAAGGAAATATTAAGTTTAATTTATATTTCTGAAATATATGCGGAAGAAAAGAAATATGAGCAGGCAGAGGAATATTTATTAAAAGCATTAAGGAGAGAAAGAGAAGAGGAAATTTACTCATATTCATTTAGCATTTGTAATAGGCTTTGTTTAGTATATATAAAATCAGGGAAAATAAATTTAGCTGTAAAATACTATAGGCTAACAAGGCAAATGCAGAAGGGATTGAAACTTTTAGGAGAAGATATTATAAGAGCTAATTATACTTATGCCTTGTATAATTCTATGATTTGTAATTATGATGCTTCATATAAATATTTAAAAGAAATATATAAACAAATATGTAATCTTAAAAATCAGCAGAATAAAGTTATGATCTGTGAATGCTATGAAATTATGTTGTACAAGTGCAAAAATGAAAGAAGTATCAAATTTTTGTATGAGAAATTAAATGATAAAATTAATAACTTAGGGAATTCGGAATTAGAAATTGAAATAAGGGTAAGAACAATAAAACGAATTTTTTCCTTAGGATATATAGAGTTTGCCAAAAAGTTATTTTTTGAAATAGATAATTACCCTAAAGATTATAATATAGAAGGGCTATATATATTTTTAGAACTTAATTTTAAAAATAAGAATTTTTATAATTATTTAATAAATAAAGGTCTAAGGATATGTTCATATATTAACAATGAAGAAATAAAAGCAGATTTATTTTCTGTAATTGGAGAAAAATATAATGAACTTAATTGTTATCTATTAGCAATGAATTACTATTATGAAGCTATAACAGGATATATTAACTCAATTAATTCTTTACCTAAAAGTGATAAATTATCATATATAAATAAAAGTAATTTTCTAAAGACTCGTCGCTTATTTTTAGAATGCTTGAATATGAATTTAGGTTTGAAAAATAAGTTTAAGGAGTTTAAGGAAGTTAACAAAGGCAAAGCAGCAGTTGAAATATTAAATGAATTAGAAATAAGTAATATATTAAGTAATGAAGCAGTATTTAAGTTAGCTGAAGAACTATATGAAAAAAGTTATTATAATGATCTAAATGACGTATTTAAAGTATTTCAGCAATTTTCAAGTGATACTATCAGTAATATAAAAAATGTACTTAAATATATGGCAAGAGTAACATTAGCTGATAAGGCAATGATTGTGACAGAAAATAATGAAAATATGAATAATGTTATTTGCACATATAGAGTTAATGAGGAAGATGAGATAAATAGATATATTTCTGTAAATATTGATTCAGAAGATGATATTTTTATAATTTCTAATAATGATATTAAGCTTTATCAATTTGACAATGAAATTTTGAAGAGTAGAATAAAAGCTTTTCTTTATATGAAAATTAGAAATACTGAGAAGCATATTAATAGTAATTCAGAAATTAATGCAAGGTTAATTTTGACTACTAATAATGCAATTAATAATATTAACCCTAGATCTGTAGAAATTATTCAAGAACTAAAACCATTTTTGATTTATTTATTAGAAAAACATAATCTTACTATAACTTCAACTTTAGATAAGCTCACAGGCACATATAACAGAAAGTATTTTGAGGAAGCATTGATTTTTTTATTAGAAGATGCTAGAAGTGAGAAAAGTGAACTAGCTGTTATTATGTTTGATATTGATGATTTTAAGGGAATAAATGATAAGTATGGTCATCAAACAGGTGATGAGGTATTAATTAAATTAATAAAAGAAGTTAAAAAGTGCATGGATAAAAAAGATGTAATTGGAAGATATGGAGGGGAAGAATTTATATTATTATTACCAAATGTTAATAAAGAAAAAGCTATTAGCATTGCAGAAAAAATTAGAAATACTGTGGAAGTTGCAAAGATTTTAGGAGATAAAAGAAATGTCACAATAAGTATTGGAATAGCAATGAGCGCAAATGAAGATATAAATTGCGAAGAGATTATAGAAAGAGCTGATCAAGCATTATATCAAGCAAAACACGAAGGGAAAAATAGAGTTATTCTTTGGAAAAAAAATTATGGAGTAAAGAATAATATTAATAATGAATTAACAGGTGTTATGTCAGGTAATGCAGCAAAAGATTACCATTTAGCAGTGATTCTTAAGGATATAGCAAACATAGTTAAAGTTAAAGAAGATAAAGAAGTTAAAATAAATAAATTTATTTCAAAAGTTATGGAAATTATTGAATGTGATTCAGCTACAGTATTTTGTATCAACCATAATAAAATAACAAATATGTATAGTAAATCAAGAAATGATGAAAATGTTGATGCAGACGAAAAATTTAATTTTAAACTCATATACAAAGTTATTGAGGATGGAAATGGAGTATTCTTAATAGACTGGGTTAACATGGATAATTATACTTACCATGGTATTCCAGATTGGAAATCTGTCTGTGTAGTTCCAGTTATATGTAACGGAGAAATTCTTTCAGTAATATATCTTTCGGTATCTGTAAACAAAAAAGAATTTAGTTGTAGTGATTATAATTTGTTAACTTTCCTATCTGAAGTTGGTGTTTCAATTTTTTAAGTGAAGAATAAAGATATGTAATGATAATCACACATAAATAGCTAAAAACATATTATAGAATATAGAAGGAATAGTTTGAGGAGCTTTTTATGGAGGATATAGTTTCTAATGATAGCGAGATTGTAGTAGTAGCAACTTTGGATTATGAAGAACAGAATTATTTGGAAGGTGTAAAAATCAATTTATACAGGATTAATGGTTTGTCTCCGATTTTAATTAAATCCATGGTAACAGATAAAAATGGCCAAGTTGTTTTTTCAGAAGTTGAAGATGGGTGCTATAGGGTGATAGAGATTATAGACAAAAATCATTACGAGAAACCTAAGTATATAAATTGGAATGAAATAATAATTGATAGTACTAATAAAAGTCAAAAAATAATGATAGTTAATAAAATTAAGAGTAATTCCGCAAAGTAAAGATTATATATAAGTTCAAGCATTAATTGATAATTGTTGACTGATACTGAACATTGATAATTGGCAAATGAAAATTGAACATATATATTTATTAAAAGTAGTAGATTTTTATATTTAATTTAAGCTATAATCATAAATATTATCAGTTTAAACAATAATTAAAATAGAATGGAAGACAGTTTATATGAAAATTAGAATTAAATATTTTAAAGGTGCAACTAAATTAATAAAAATACAAAAAGGTAATTGGATAGATGTTTATGCCAATAAGGATGTATTTGTTAGGGTTGGAGAAAGAGCTATGATTCCGCTTGGCTTTGCATTAGAATTACCAAAGGGATGGGAAGCGCACATTGCTCCTAGGAGCTCGACGTTTAAAACTTGGGGAATTATTCAAACAAATTCTGTAGGTGTAGTAGATGATACATATATAGGAGATAATGATGAATGGCATATGCCTATATATTGTCTACAAGGCAAAGCTTCAGAAAAATGTTTGGATGAATCTTCAAGCGAAGTAGAGTGTGATGGAACTTGGATAAAAAAAGGAGATAAGATAGGACAATTTAGAATAATGGAAGTGATGCCAGAAATAGAATTTGAAGAAGTAGATGCCTTTGGAAATTCTGATCGTGGTGGCTTTGGTACTACAGGAGTAAAATAGCATATTATAAAATTTTTGAGCTTTTTAGAGTTTAAAAATAAACATCTGATGGAAGGTGGCTAAGCTTTAACATATCCAAATAAAATTTGGAGAAAGTGAAAAACTTCCTTCCATCTGTGCTTTCTTGTAATAATATTTTTAAAATAGGTGTATATACTTTGAATACTATGTTGCTTAGTTATAATTTTAGAGAAACGTTAAATCTGCATGGATTATAATATCCATCTGTGATGTTCCAATCTTCAAAATCTTTCTTATTATAAAGTAGATGTTCCTCTCTATGAGAAGTTACAGGCAAATCGCCAATAAATACAGCTTCTTTTGCAATTCTTTTTAATTCATTAATTGCCTGCATTGCATATTCTTGATTTGGAAAATAGTGAAATGCACCAAAGCAGAATACTTTATCAAAAGTTTTGTCCTTGAAAATTAAGTCGTTTGCTTCTCCATGTAAAACAGAATTATTTAGAAATTGGATATGTTTTTTTACAAGTGAAGTAGAATAATCTACACCAACATATTCACCACAATTTATATATTGAGCTAGTCCACCAGCACCACAAGCTACTTCTAGTACCCTGTCAGTCTCTTTTATATCCAATTCTTTAACAATTTGAGCAGCAATTTCTTTTACGTTAGCTGTAGTATCTTCATAACCATCTAATTCTTCTAAACAACTAGTATTGCTGTTACCTTTTCTTTCCCAAACTTCTTTCCAGTAAGTCATATCTTCCATAATTTTTCCCTCCTAAATTTAAAAAAATAATTTATAAGTATTGAAAACTCAGTAATAATTTTGAAATTTAAGTTCAATTATTGAACAATGTTATGATATCATTGTTCAACGTTCATAACAATAAGTTCATACTATAAATAATTAATTTTATAATTTATCTCTATCATTGAAAAGAGTTTAATAATTTACATACATTTTTGAAAAATAAAACGTAATTTTTGTTGAAAAATATTATATATAAATATAATTTGAAATTAATTTCAAATATATTTTGGATTTTTTAATTGTAAAAAAAATCGGGCTAAAAAATACTGAATAGTAAAAAAAATGTTGAAAATTAACAAATTGAAGATTAGAATATAATATGTAAGTTGACAAATATATATAAAAGAGAGAGAAAAATGGTAAAATATATTTCGCCAAAAAGCAATAAGAGTATGTTAGCTAATAGAAAAAAATAACAATTAATAAAAATGGAATATATACTAAGAAAAATTGATAGAAGAGTATATTTATAACCAAGTTAGGAGGGGGCAAATTGACATTGGTTATTATAAATATGATTACAGAGGTATTACAAGCAATTATATTGTCTTATGCAGTATTCCATTGTATGGAGAAATCAAAAAATTATATAAAAATAATTTTTTTGGTGATATTGTATTTTATTATAGGACAAGTCATTAATAAATTCGTTGTCTTAGATTCAGCATTAAATATACTTATAATTCACACGCTAACATTACTTACGACTATTGGGGTTTATAAAAATAATATAAAAAAGGCTGTGGCAGCACATAGCATGATCTATATTATATTTGGAATATATACTATTATATTTAGCAATTTGATTTTTGAAGATATGATAGGGAGTTTACCTATAAAATATATTTATTATGAGAAGATACTAGTTCAGATTATTCCACTAATATTAATGATATTTGGAATAAAGAAGTATAAAGATAACTTAAAACAAATTCATAACTATATTTTGCATGAAAAATTCTCCAATATATTTTTAATAATAAGTTATTTTATGGATTGTATATTAATGTCTTATGTATTATCAATGAATGTCGAGAACTTGTTTTTACAAAACATTGTATACATATTATTTTCAATATTTTGTATGGTCATTATAGCTTATTTTGGAAGAATTAAAAAAAAGTCAGAGCAAATATATCAGTTAAATGAACATTTAGAAATTAAAAATAATGAACTTAGGAAAATTAAGCATGATTATGGTGCACAAATCTCATACTTATATGGACTTTGTCTTATGAAGCGTTTTGATGATTTGAAAAAATCTTTAAAAGATATTATAAGTAATAATGATGCTACACCTACGGCTGTAACTGTGACTAATAATGAAAAGTCTTTGTTAGCAGCTGCATTAAGACCTGCTATAGATAAAGGAATACATGTAATAATAGAAGATAAGTGTGATTTTTCATTAATAAATATGAATGAGTTAGATCTTTTTAGGGTTGTATCTAATATAGTGAACAATGCAGTTAAAGCTTTGAATGGGAAAGGGCTTATAATTGCAAAAAGCTATGAATATTTAGGAAATGTGATAATAAAAATTGAAAACAATGGACCTAAAATACCAGAGCATCATTTGAGAAATATTTTTAACATTGGTTTTACAACCAAAGAAAATAGTGATAAAAATCATGGATATGGGTTAAGTATAGCAAGCGATTTAGTTAAAAAGAATAATGGAAAAATAAAAGTTAGAAGTAATGAAACGGTTACTGAGTTTAAAATAATTTTGCCAATTCAATAAAGATATCCAAATGGAAAATTAGACTTATGCAACAATTACCGAAATCAGATACATTTATCTTCCACAGGACTAGTGAAATTTTCGCTG
>NZ_JAKJJY010000017.1:0-139626 GCF_022320955.1 Clostridium sp. YIM B02555
GTATCTAATTTCTAGTGTAGTGTTACGATTATAATTTCTCAATGATGTATGTATATTCCATTTATAAGTTTGAATATTAATTTGGATATCTATATTGCAAAAATAATTCTTCAAAGTTTAAAGATTTCCAAAGGAAATCAGCCTTCATTGACAATTGATGCCCTGAAAAGGTACCCTGTGGGGAATTGAACATTGATAATTGCAAAATATATATGACAAAAATGATGTCCAAAATTTAATTAAAGCATTGCCCCACATGATGTATATATCACAAATCCTTACACAAAAAATAGAAATAAGTTCTTGAGCTTATGCTCATCACTTATTTCTATTAATTCTTTAGTGGCTAATTTAAGGTCATACTGCATCCTGTCATTTTTTCGAATTCAAACTTAACCTTCTCAAAACCTTCTTCACCCTCTGTAATATTTAATGAAATACTCATATTACTTGGATTATAGGATGGATTTTTCTTTAATAACACCTCATTTTTTTCACATAAAAGCTTTGCTATATTAATTAATTCATTTTGATTTACTTTATCAGAAATAGCAATACTCCAGCCTATTTCAAGTGAAAGGTGTCCAAGCTTTTCTTCATATTTCTGTCCTATTTTAGGTGATATAAATACAAGTTCAATATATTTCACATTTCCATTAGTCTTTATACTTTTTTTATAAGGCTTATGTTCTTCATTTTCAAAAGCTTTGTCAATAGAATTTAAGGCTACATTTTGCTCTATAGCTTTAATTCCATCAACTTCAAAAAATAATTTATCACTACTCAAATCATTATTAATTGCTGAACTTCCTTCTTCAACTATTACAAGCTTCCACCCAGTTTCCTTTTCAAATATTTTATTTTCACTTCCAGCTCCAGAATCTTTTCCATTAAGAAATACATTTATAGAAAACTTTTCTGGATAAAAGGATATTTTTTTAATCAATGCTGGATCAATTATTTTTTTAATAAGAAGCTCAGCTGCACTATTATTTATTTTTTCATTAATACATATTTTCCATTTTGTTTCTTCATAAAATTCCTTCATTAAAACCTCAATATTAGAATCTACTCCTTGAGGAAAATCGAAATTCAATATTATTTCTTTTGTTCCAAGCATTACACTAATTTTTTTGTAGTCAAAAGCTTTAAATTTTTCTTGTACAAGCTGTATCAATTCTTGTTGAGTAAGCTCCTTTGGTTTTAATGCTTCTTCTATATCTTCCTTAGTTTTTGCCTTAAATAAAAATAATCGCTTTACATCACTTTCAAAATATATACTATTTATTATAATTTTTTTAAAATCCTGTATATTGCTATCACTATTATTACTAGAAGAATTATTCATTCCTTTATCTTGTAAAATTCCAAATTCTTTTTCTCCACTCCATATAAATGCCAATTCTTCAATGGTTAAAAGCTTATTATTATAATTTTCATTAACACACTTCCATAGTTCATTTATATTAGCTTCATTTAATGCTTCTTTCCTCCTCAAAACATATGGAAAGTTCTTATGTAACTGCTTTCTAGGATTTCTAATATTTATAACAATTTCTGCTCCACACGCTGGTGTAAAAGTTCTTCCTATAAATTCATCTGCTATTTCTTTACCTAAACTTCTTATAACTTCTTCATTACCATGAACTAAAATAATATTTCTTGCTGATATTCTTTCTAATACGCCCTTAATTTCATTTTTATCTGCATGGGCTGATAATCCAACTTTCCTTACATTGCATTTAACTGGAATATTTAAACCATTTATATTTAAATATCTCTCACTATTTTTATCAGCTTCAGTAAGCTCTAAAATCTTTCTTCCCGGTGACTCTTCATCTTGATATCCTGTAATAATAATGTATCCATTTTCCATTGATGCTATTTTTCCTGCATAAAAGGCACTTTGGCCACCAGTTAGCATACCTGAACTTGAAATAATAATTACAGGTTCTTTTTTGTTAAGTATTTCTTCTCTATTATCTGTAATCATAATTTCCATTATATTATCATCGTAAAAAGGACTTGCACCTCTTAATATTTTCTTTCCAAGAGAATTCTTTAGAAATAATGGATTCTTATTATAAACCCTATTAATATCTCTTACCATTCCATCAACATAAACCTTAACATTTTTTATAAGCCCCTTATTCATGGCACTTTTTAAAATAAGAATTACTTCTTGAGCCCTGCCTAAGGCAAATGCTGGTATTAACATCTTCCCATTATTCTCTATACATTCCTTTACTGCTTCAATTAGATTTCTTTCTTCAACTTCACGATTAGAATGTAATCTATCTCCATAAGTGGATTCAACTATTGCTACATCAGGTCTTAACTTTGGCAATTTCGCTCCTTCAACAGTTCTTTGAGAAAACACGGAAAAATCACCTGAATAAAATACTGCCCCCTCGGGACTCTGTAAATACACACAGCTGGCACCTGCTATATGTCCTGCATTATAAAAGGTAACATGCATATCTTCAAAGATAGGAAATTTCACTTCATAATTTATAGTAAAAATCCTGTTCAAGGTATTTTCCACATCTACTTCAGCATATAAAGGAATTTCTGCATCCCTATTACTCATTATCTTTAAGCTGTCATATAACAAAACCTTAACCAAATCCTTAGTCATATTATTCATGTATATTTTAGCATTTGGATATTCTTTACTAATAATAGGAAGACAGCCTATATGATCTAAATGAGCATGACTTATAATTATTGCATCCAAGCCACCATAAGTCTGAATATCCCTAAAATTAGGCATACTATCCTTGCTTGCATTTTGCCTAATACCAGCATCAAGTAAAATATTTTTATTATTTATTTTAATTAAGATTGAACTTCCACCAACTTCTAAAGCTCCACCTAAAAAATCTATATTAATAATTACCACTCCAATTTATAATATTTATGTTCCAATTATCAATGTTCAATTAACGTACCCAAATATAAAAGCTCCAAGGGAGAAAGTTCATGTTTCCAAATATAAAATTTGGACATTCACTTTTCTTTTAGAATTTCTTAACCTATATCTATAATTAAAATTGAAACTTAATCTATAATGGCTACATTATTTATAATAATGTAATAACTTAATACAAATTATATACATATTTCTAATAAATTTCTATATAATAAAAAGAACTTATACTATTCTTGAAGATTAGTATAAGTCCTTTATTGGTTTTTGGATTTGGAACATCATTTATGTTATACCCAAAATATCAAAGAATATTCATATTAGATGTTAAATTTTTTAATTCCCTTCAAAGCATTATCCAAATACTTTTTTAGCTATTTCTACTGATTCCTTTGCATCCTTAGCATAAAAATCAGCACCTATTCTTTCAGCCGTATCATTAGTAAGCACTGCTCCACCAACAAATACTTTTCCTTGATATCCATCCTCTCTCAAGGCTTTTATCGTTTCTTGCATACTTTTTAGGGTTGTAGTCATAAGAGCACTCAAACCAATTAGCGACACTTTATGCTTTTTAGCCTCTTCCACAACTGTTTCTATAGGTACATCTTTACCCAAATCAATCATTTCATATCCATAATTTTCCAAAATAACTTTTACAATATTTTTACCTATATCATGAATATCCCCTTTAACTGTTGCAACTATTATTTTTCCTCTTGATATAGTTTCAGTATTATTCCTTGCTATTTCAGCTTTCAAAACTTCAAAGGCATTTTTTACTGTTTCAGCAGCTTGAATAAGCTGTGGAAGAAATAATTCACCTTTTTCATATTTTTCTCCAACTACATCTAATGCTGGAATTAAATACTCATTAACTATTTCTAGTTCTTTTTTCTCTTTTAGCAATTCTATAGTTGCCTGTTTTGCTTCTTCCTTTAAACCTTTAATAACTATATATTTTAAATCAGTTTTTCCATTACTACTTACAGTTACATTCTTATTTACTACTCCATCCTTAGCAGTAATTTCCATTGATACTTCTACATTAGCATAATTATTAATATACACTTCTGCACCTTTATCATAATTATACAAAACATTATAGGAATCAATTACTCTTGTCATACCCTTAGCATTTGGATTTATTATTGGTAAGTCTAAACCATTTGCAAGAGCTAAAGCTAAGAAAGTTTCATTCACTAATTCTCTATTTGGCAATCCAAAGGAAATATTTGAAACCCCAAGCACTGTTTTAGCACCCAGCTTCTCTTTAACCATTCTTACAGCCTTTAAAGTTTCCTGAACTTCTTCCTGCTGTGCAGATACAGTCAAAACTAAGCAGTCAATAAATACATCTTCTTTTTTTATTCCATATTCAGCTGCTTTATTTATTATTTTCTCAGCAATTTTAAATCTCTCTTCTGCCTTATTAGGGATTCCTCTCTCATCTAAAGTTAAACCTACAACACTTGCTCCATACTTTTTAACTAATGGAAGTATTTTATCTAAAACTGCCTCTTCTCCATTTACGGAATTTAATATGGGCTTTCCATTATAATATCTAAGGCCAGTTTCTATTGCTTTAAGATCTGAGGAATCAATTTGAAGTGGAGTATCCACAATTCCCTGCAATTCCTTTACAACCTTACGCATCATAGCAGCTTCATCAATTTCAGGCAATCCAACATTAACATCTAAAATATGGGCTCCAGCTTCTATTTGAGATATTCCTTGTTTTAATATATAATCCAAATCTTCATTTTTCAAAGCTTCTTTAAACAATTTCTTTCCTGTTGGATTAATCCTCTCACCTATGATTCTAACACCATCAATTCTTACCACCTTTGATGGAGTACAAATTGCAGAGTACGTTAAATTTTCAATTGGCGCTAAATTTTTATCTTTAACCCTAACAGCTAATTCTTTAATATAATCAGGACTTGTGCCACAGCATCCACCAATTATTCTAACGCCTAAATCAATAAAACTGCATAAGGTATCAGCAAATTCTTCCTTAGTTACGTCATACTTTGTTTCACCATTTAAAGCTAAAGTTGGAAGCCCTGCATTAGGCTGTACCATTACCGGGATATGAGCCAAGCTGCATATTTCTTCAATAACAGGCTTCAACTGTTTTGGTCCTAAGGAACAGTTAACCCCAAGAGCATCAACTCCAAGTCCTTCTAAAACAAGTACCATAGCCTCTGGAGAACAGCCAGTAAAAGTTCTTAAATTTTCTTCAAAGGTCATTGTACAAAATACAGGCAGCTTTGAATTTTCTTTAGCTGCTAATATTGCTGCTTTAAGTTCATATAAATCAGTCATAGTTTCAATTAAGATTATATCTGCTCCAGATTTAACACCTTGAACAATTTGACGTTTAAAAATTTCATAAGCCCTGTCAAAGCTTAAAGTTCCCATAGGTTCTAAAAGTTCCCCTATTGGCCCAATATCTAAAGCAACATAAACATTACTATTACCTTTTGCTCTTTTTGCAATTTTAACAGCTGCATCTACAGCTTCTTCAACCTCTAAATTACAAAGCTTTAACTTCAATTCATTAGCACCAAAAGTATTAGTAGTTATTACATTAGCTCCACTATCTATATATTCTTTATGAATTTCTTCTATAATAAGTGGTTCTTTTATATTTAAAATCTCTGGATTTTCGCCAAGCTTTAATCCTTTCCTTTGAAGCATAGTTCCCATTGCTCCATCAAATATTAAAATGTTATCCTTTATAATTTCCTTAAGCCCCACAGGATTCACCCTCTCTTCTAAAATTGCAATTTTCATAGTTATTGCATTCCTTACAAGTCCTTTTTTCCTTTTCTATTTCACCTTCAACTATACCAATTATTGCTGTTACAGATTTCCTGGGAAATAATAAATTATTTTCAGATACTGTAAGTCCTATTTTCTTTTGTGCATCTAATGCTCTTAAAAAGCTATTTTGAACATCTAATGGCAGATCTCCATACCCAGGACTATATCTAAAAGTAATACTACAGCCATTTGCTGCTGCCTTTTCTTTAACAACATTTTCTACAGCATCACAGACTTCTTCTACTGCTGCAGTAGCACAAGCATCCAGTATAAGTGCTTTTGTTAAATCAGTTTTTTCATATAGCCTAGTTTTCTTTTCCACTTCATTACCTAAAGTCACAGCTAGTAATACGCATTTCTTTGATTTTTTCAAATGCTCTTTTATATCTTTTCCTTTAAGAATTAAGTTTGTGCCTATTACTTCCACACCAGCTTGAGCAGTTATTATATCTTTATATTCATATATAACTCTTGGGATAATTACCTTTTTCACTTCTTCTCTAACTTCATCAATAATTCTCTCTAGGTTTTCATCCAGAGCTTGCCCTTTGTATCCAAGATATCTAAGAACTTCTTTCCTGCTTATTGCAAGTTCAAATACATTCATATTTTGCCCCACCTCAATCAAGTTAATATTTATTAGCTAAGATTTTCTTACTTTAAGTCTCAATTTTAAATTACAAGTTATCAATTATTTTTAAGGACAAAAAAAGCCTAAAGGTATTTCCTTTAGACTTTAAATCTCAAAACACCTTATCTATCAGCTCTTACGCTGCAGGATTTAGCACCTTATATATTTTCAAATATATCGGTTGCTGGGTTTCTTCGGGCCAGTCCCTCCACCACTCTTGATAAGTCTTATAATTAGCCATTATATATTATTAAATCATATTTGTAAAGAAATTATATATTTATTTCTTAATCCATAATAAAAGTAATGATGCTATACTAAAAGCTAAACTTATTAACATTATGTAATTTACAACTTGAACAGTAGTAAAACCTTTTTCTGCCAATCTAAAATGTATTTGACTTCTATCAGCTTGATATACAGGTTTACCTTCTGAAAATCTTTTAAAGATAACAAACAGATTATCAAAGATAGGCACTGCTAAAGCTAATATTGGTATAAACAAACTCATAATAGTAGTTTGTTTAAAAGCTCCATCTAAAGCTGTAATGCTCAAAATAAATCCTAAAAAATTAGCTCCAGAATCGCCCATAAATACCCGTGCTGGGAATTTATTATAATATAAGAAACCTAAAATAGTTCCTACTAACATTAAAGATATCATTGCTGATTCATTTTGCTTCAATATTATTGCCGCAAATAAAAATGTCATTGCTGATATTAAAGACAAGCCTCCTGCTAATCCATCCATTCCATCAGACCAGTTAATTACAGTAGTAACTCCAAATATCCAAGTTATTGTAAGAATAAATTGTATAGTTGAATTTAAAGCTATGTAATGTCCTGTGAAAGGATTAGTGAATCCTAAAAAAGCAATCCCAGATTTAAACACAAGCGCAGCTGCTATTAGTTGAATAACTAGTCTAGGAAATATAGGAAATTCTTTTCCTTTTGTTTTGTACCAATCATCTACCAGACCTATTATTACTATCATTGTGGATGCTATAAATACAGTTATTTTTTTCCCAAGCTCGTCATCATAAAATGCAAGATATGATATAAAAAAACCAATATATAAAGCTATTCCACCACATAATGGCGTTGGTGCTTTATGTTGCTTTCTTTTATTTGGCTTATCCGTAAAATGTATCTTTTTAGCTAATCTCATAAGAAAAGGCATGGTAATCATTGCACCTAAAAGCGATACTACCATTGCTAATATATAATTCATCTTTTCTACTCCTTAGTTAAGTCTATGAAAGTAAATTATATCCACCAATATCCAATTATTCCATCTTGGCTTACTTCCCATTTGATTATACTATTAAAGGTATCTTATATCAATTACAAAATTATTAAGGTTATACTTATAAAAATTAATAATTTATTATTTAATTCTCACTAACTTGTTTTAAAACATAGTACCAAGGAGTTGCTCCTCTTTCTCTATAATCTCCATTTTTCCATTCAAAGAACATATATTTTGAACCGTTAATTTCCTTTATTATATACTTAGAGGCTGTTTTATTATTTACATCTAATACTAAATCTTTTGTCCAAGTTATAGTTTTATCTTCAATTTTACCATTTTCATTGAAAATTAAATTTTTTAAGTATAAATCTCCATTCCATGCCTTTTTATCTGGATTAAATTTATCCACATTTTCAACAAAATCAACACTTTCCCACTTTCCAAGTACTTCAGTATCATTTATAAAAGGATAATCAACTTTGTCAACTCTTGTTTCAACTTTGTCTCCAGAAATGTTAGTATCGAGTGCTGGTGTTGAACTAACCTTTTGTAATACATAGTAATAGGGCTCCATACCTCTAATTGTATAATCTCCACTTTTCCATTGAAAAAACATATACGTTGTCCCATCAATATCTTTGATAACATAACTACTATCAGTCTTGTCTACGTCATTAATAATATGATCCTTTGTCCAGGTAAAAACTGTTCTTGGAACCTTTCCATCCTCTGTAAAACTTATATCTTTTACATATAAATCGCCAGTGAACTGCTTGGTATTTACCTTAAAGTCTTCCATGTTCTTAACAAAATCTACGCTCTTCCATTCACCAACTATATTAGCATCCTTAACAAACGCATAGTCAATTTTATCAACTTTTGCTGCATTGCTGTCATTTATATTTGAAGCTGCTCTTGCATTAGTAAGTACAGCACTACTAATTAATAGTAAAGCTGCAACTGCCATTGCAGAAAATCTATAGGCTTTTTTATTAAATAATTTTATCATAACAATTCTCCTTCTTACTTCAGATTTATTATTTACTATCGAAGTTGTTCCAATTAAAGGTGTTGACTTAGAAAACTTATCAATCATCTCAATAATTGTATAACCATATTCCTTAACTTCTTTATCTTCTGTGTAAGAAAGTGCAAGCGAATCACAGCATACTTCCATATCTTCCTTCATTTTTCTAAAGCCATAATGGATAATTGGATTAAACCAATAAATTACCTTTAAGAAAATAATTATCCAATTTATAACTATATCTCTACGTTTTAAATGAGATAATTCATGAAGAAATATATATCTTAATTTATCAACATCTATTACCTTACTAATATTATTAGGAATTAATATTACAGGCTTAAAATAACCAAATAATGCAGGAATCTTCACAATAGACGTTTCAACTAAAGCTATTTCTTTTTTAATGCTCATTTCATTTTTGCACTGTTTTAATATACTTAGAAGTTCATTATTGTTTGATTTACCATTATTATTTATCTTTCTTCTTAGTCCTCTATACACAAAAAGTATATAAGCGAAAATAAATATCACTCCAATTAGCCAAATAAAACTAAAAATATTCATTCCTGATAAACTAGAATTCATAACTTTATCAGTAGAAAAATCCATAGAATTTATAGTTCTTAGAATCACATCATGGTTATCTACAGAGCTAATTTGACTACGACTTTGTGCCAAAACAGTTCCGAAAGTTTCAGTTTTATTTGAGAACAATAACAAAATATTGTTTCCTACTCCATTAATAATATTAAAGATACTAAATGGACTTTCTGGTAGCTTAAATATAGTTAAACGGAATATTACTAAAAACCATAAGGTATATTGAAATTTAATTCCTAACCTTCCTTTTGAATATTTTCTAAAAATAAGAAGCAAACAAATTAATATACTTGCCGTAATAGATGTTTGAAGTATTAATTTAAATAATTGGCTTAAATAATACATAACCGCATACATAAATTACTTATTCCTTTCATCTAGTATACTTTTAAGGTCTTCTATATCCTCTTTGCTTAAATCACTTTCTTTTATAAAACTCACTAACATATTTTTAATGGCACCATTATAAACTTTACTTAAAAAGGTTTGATTTTCTGCATGTATACATTCATTTTCATTTATTAAAGGATAGTAAAGATATTTTCTTCCTTCTTCTTTAAATCCAAGTGCATTTTTGCTAACCAATCTGCTTATTAAAGTCTTTATTGTTTTAGGTTTCCAATCCTTTATATTTTCTAAAGCCTCAATAATTTGATTTGATGTACACAGCTTTTCTGACCAAACAATTTTCATTACTTCCCATTCTGCCTCAGATATCTTAGGTATTTCTTCCATAAACTTCACTCCTTTATTTGGTATTACAATTGTAATCTACTTTAAGAGTACAACTGTAATCCACAATTGTCAAGATATTTAAGTATAAATTTTCCACTAACTATTCTTTGTATATTTTCAACAACACTTTTAGTAATTTAACTCATTACAAATTGTAGTTAGTTATAACCACTGGTTAGATGGAATTATCACTCAAAAGTAGACAACTTCATCTAATCGGTGGTAATCTAAAAAAAATACTGACAAGAATCTCCTGTCAGTAAATATTTCCGTATCTTCAGTTTTATTCATGCTCTTTATTCAAAAGCTCCAACATTTCATTACTCCAATCAATATACAATTTGGTCTGGCGCATTCCCAAATTTAATACGCATAATATATTCTTATGATTATTATGCATTTTTATATTTTTCTTTAAATCTGCATCAAATAATTTAAACAATTCTAATTTTCCCTCAGCTTCTTCTTTGAACTTAATAATGTGTTTTCTCATTTCATCCGCATTTTTATCAGTTGACAAATACATCTTCAAAAGCAATTCACTTCTAGCAGTATCTTTTTCATTTTCTGCTTCCATCCACTGCTTAAGTTCTTTTTCTCCTTTTGAAGTTATTGTATATCTTATTTTTTCACGTTTTATTTTATCAGATGGTTCCTGCTTAGAAAAATCAATTAATCCTTCTTTCATCATTTTGCTAAGTTCCGGATATATTTGTCCAAAACTTTCCTGCCAAAAAAATGACATTCGCATATTAATAATTTTTTTCATTTCATATCCACTTAGTTCTTCTTCTTGAAGCAGTCCAAGTAATACATATCTTGTTTTTTTCACTTATCTCTCTCCTTTAATTCACTTTATAAGTAATAGCCTTTTTAGGGCAGCTATCAACACAAGCTCCACATAATATACACTCACTGTCCTCCATTTTCTCCGCGTTAACTTTCTCTGAAACATTAAGGCTCATAGGACAACTCTTATCACATATATGGCAATTTATACATTTATCCTTGTGAGCTTCTAATTTAAGTTTTTTAATATGAAGCAGATTTCCTAATTTATTGCCTATCACCATAAATGGTGCCATCCAACAAAAATAATGACAAAAGATTCTTTTACCAAATAAGACAGACGGAATAAAAACTAGAAGTATTACCAAGTAATATATAATGTATCCATATATATTTGATATTGATATTCCATGATCGGTCATATAGAAAAAGTCTACCGTTAATTTTTGCTTGCTAAATACAAAGCTAATAATTATACCTATTATCCATATTAGCCAAATTACATATTTTATATTATTCTTCCAGCCCTGTTTAGCTTTTTTGTCATTAACAAGCACAGTACATTCTTGTATTCCGCTAACTGGGCACAGATATCCACAATATGCTCTTCCTAAAAAAACAGAACTTATTAACATTAAAAGAAATACAATGAAACTACCATTAATTACTCCTTCCAATGCTCCTTGAATAATTAAATATGGTGAAAAATAATATATAGTTATTGGAAACAGTAACATTGAACTTATTAAAAACAATTTTCTAACATTTTGTCTCTTCATATTTTACCCCCATAATATATCTTTTAGTTATATATATGTATCTTAAAGATATATTAATACAAGATAATATGTATGTCAATTATAATTTTTCAAGTTAGGCCCCCCTTTAACCAGTGGTATTCTAAATACAAAAAAATACTAACAAGAATCTCCTGTCAGTAAACTTTTCTAGAAATTATTTAATTTTACGTATACTATCTTCCACTATTTCCTTAACATATTCTATGTCAAATTCATTTCTGCAATAATATGATAAAATATATAATAAGATATTGACTCTAACATAGTGTGAGGCATTATTCTTAATTTGTAGTTAGCAATGATATTTTTTAGGGAGTTGATTTTATGTTTAAGATTGGATATTTTTCTAAACTGACAATGGTATCTGTACGTATGCTGCGATATTATGATGAGGTTGGACTTTTTAAGCCTGCTGAAATAGATACATTCACCGGATATAGGTATTATTCAGCTAAGCAAATCACCAAACTTAATCTCATTGTTTCCCTTCGCGATATGGGCTTTACTGTGTCTGATATAGCCATCGCTGTGAATGAGCAATCTGATGCTAAATTGAGAGACATTTTAAAACAAAAAGAAGAAGAAGTTAAAAATAATATTAAAGCCGAAAAAGATAAACTAAGAAAAATCACTGCTACAATTAAGAATTTAAAAAAGGAGAAAATCAATATGAATTATAATGTCACACTAAAATCAGTACCGTCCTATAAAGTTATCTCATTAAGAGATACTATACCCACATTTGACGCAGAAGGAATCCTTTGGCAAAAGTTAAGCAAATATATTCAAGATGAACAGATTTCTTGTGGTAATATTGCTTATGCTACTTACTACGATGAAGATTATAAAGAAGGGCCAGTTGACATAGAAGTTTCAGTTGTTGTTGAAAAATTATTAAATGATGCTGGTGACTTTACTTTCAAAGAAACTATCCCAATAGAACAAGTTGCAAGTATATTAGTTCCAGGTGATTATTCAAATATTGCTCCTGCATATAATTTTCTAGCACAGTGGATTGAAGAAAATGAATATACCATTTGCGGGTCTGCACGTGCACTACCCCTAAAAGGAGTTTGTAGCGAAGAAAACACTCATGAATACTTGTCTGAAATAAAGGTTCCAGTCAAAAAATTATAAATTAATTAAGGCATAATCAAAAAATAACAAATGAACATTCTAGTCTATTTCTTGTTATTTTCTTTCATATGCCTAAACTTTCTCAGAGCCCCTAAGGCTCTGTTTTTTTATGGACTATGAACTCTTTGGTATTGTTCCCTTTGCTAGCATAAGTTAAACTTTATATATTATCTAATTTAATATACTCATTATTATTATTAAACAAATAGTATGAAGTTTCTTCTACTAATTCACCTTTTGATATATATCGCTCTATATTCAAGCTAAACTTCTCTAAATGATGTTCCTTAAAGGAATACTCTTCTCTTAGCTTTTCCTTTATGCTCTTTTCTTCTTCTCTTTCCATTTCACTTCTTAAGAAGTCTGGCAGACCTCTTTTTTTATAATAAGTCAAATAATTAAACCTAACTATTTCTTTTAAATATTTATTGCTTTCCTTTAGGGCTAACTCATTAAAGTCTAAAAACACTTTATAATATTCAACATTTCCTATATTTTTATTAAAGTATCCTTGCTCTTCAAAAAACATCCCCAAGCTGTAATAAAAATCAAAAGGCTTATCAAATTTTTCCTCAAAGTATTTTATTATAAGTTTAAACTTTTGAGAATTATAGTACTTATCAACCATTTCTTCAACTTTTTTAAGCTTTAAAAGCTCTTCATAGGATATCTTATCTGTTTTCAAAATTTCATATGGTGGATATGGTGAGTATTCCATTCCATATTTATCTGCATCTTCTCTCATGGAAGATCCCTTTAATAGTTTTAAAAATCCAAGTTGTATTTCCTCTGGCCTTATTTCATACATATCATTAAAAGACTTTTTAAAAGATTCATAATCTTCTCCTGGTAATCCTGCTATTAAATCTAAATGCTGATCTATATTTCTTAAGGCATCAATTTCTAAAACTTTTTCTTTTATATCACTGAAATTAACAAACCTATTTATATTTCTTAAAACCTCATCATTAGTAGTTTGGACTCCAACTTCAAATCTAAATCTTCCTTTTGGAGCATTTGCTAAAAGTTCTATTTCCTGAGGCTTTAATATATCTGCTGATATCTCAAAATGAAATTGAGTATTTGTGTCTTGGTTTATTAAAAAGTCCCATATAGCCATTGCAAATTTTGAATTACAATTAAAGGTGCGGTCAACAAATTTAACTAATCTAACTTTTTTATTTATAAAATACATTAAATCCTTTAATACTCTATCTATATCTAAAAATCTAACTCCATGACTTGTAGATGAAAGACAATATTTGCAGTTGAAGGGGCAGCCTCTTGAAGCTTCGTAATATACAATTTTATTACTTAAATCTTCGCCTTCTTCATAAGGAAATACAATTTCCTCCATAGACATTAATGGACGTTTTTCATTAGAATGAACTATTTCATTAGCTTTATAATGCAGACCTCTAACTTCTTCTAATTTCATTTTTCCTAATTTATATAAAATGAAATCCCTATAAGTTTTTTCTCCTTCGCCTTCAATAACGTATTCTCCAACATTATTTTTCAAAAAATTTCTAGAATCAAATGAAACTTCTGGTCCACCATATAAAATTTCTATATTTGAATCTACTCTTTTAATTAAGTTAGAAACCCTTGAGATAAGTTCAACATTCCAAATATAAGTTGAAAATGCAACTACATCAGGCTTTTCCTTAATTATTTCTTCAAGGATTCTTCCTTCTCTATCATTTATAGTGAACTCTTTTATTTTTCCTTCATAATCAAGATCCTTTGTAAAATTCTTTAAATATCTAACAGCTAAATTACTATGGATAAATTTAGAATCAACTGCTGTTAACAATACTTTCATCTGTAACTCGTCCTTTCATGTATCATTAAATTTGAAAATAATAATAATTTTTAATACTTTATATAGTATACATTATTAATTTCTTAATAAAAAGAACTAACACTTATTTTAGTGCTAGTTCTTTTTATTATATTGCCAAAAGAAATTTTTAATTCCGTTATATCTATATCTCTAGTTTCTCTTAATATATCTTGTCTAACCGCATTCAGATTTTCTTTAGTATCTTTATTCTCATTTATCCTCATGTTATTATGTCCCCCTAAAAATCTCTAGACATGTGCATCAAAAACAAGTTTGCAACATACTGTAATCTTACATATAAAATGTTTCTTAATATTAAAATAATTACTCTTCAAAATAATCAAGACACATTCCAATAGTTATATCTTCTAAAACTTCTATATACAAATCACATTTTCTGCATAATAAAATGAATGCTTCAGTGGTTATTACTTCGTCATTCATATTATCTGCACAAAAAATATCGCAAATCCATTCCTAAATGGTGCGATACTCAAGCTATAGAAGTTTATTTTATTAATTATTTAGAAACATAATTAGTATTTTAAGTATGACCACTAGTGGTGCTCTTAATATAAAAGCACTTACAACAATGCCCAGAATTGGTCTCACCTTATTTGATTCTTTTTGAAATAACGAAACCACACCTAATAATAAGCCTATGATTGCAGCAACGATTCTTACTCTAAATTCCCATAAAGCGTAAGTATTAGAATAATATAACGTATAATTCCCACTAATATCTATTATTGCAATTACAATAAAATAGGCTATTTGAGTTAATGCTAACCTATAAGATATAGTACCTTTATTTATCTGTTTTAACTTTTCCACAACAAGTCCTCCACTATAATTTATAAAAATGTTGTAACATATTTCAATTTACTATTACAAAATAATTTTAACATATTTATTACTTAAATCTTCGCCTTCTTCATACGGAAATACAATTTCCTCCATAAGACATTAATAGACGTTTTTCATTAGAATGAACTATTTCATTAGCTTTATAATGCATACCTCTAACTTCTTCTAAAATTATTTCTTCAAGGATTCTTCCTTCTCTATCATTTATAGTAAATTCTTTTATTTTTCCTTCATAATCAAGATCCTTTGTAAAATTCTTTAAATATCTAACAGCTAAATTACTATGGATAAATTTAGAATCAACTGCTGTTAACAATACTTTCATCTGTAACTCGTCTTTTCATGTATCATTAAATTTGAAAATAATAATAATTTTTAATACTTTATATAGTATACATTATTAATTTCTTAATAAAAAGAACTAACACTTATTTTAGTGCTAGTTCTTTTTATTATATTGCCAAAAGCAATTTTTAATTCCGTTATATCTATATCTCTAGTCTCTCTTAATATATCTTGCCTAACTTCATTCAGATTTTCTTTAGTATCTTTCTTCTCATTTATCCTCATGTTTTGTGTGCCCCTGAAAATCTCTAAACATGTGCTTCAAAAATAAGTTTGCAACATACTTTAATTTTGCATATAAAATGTTTCTTGAAATTCAAATAATTACTCTTTAAAAATGCATATTCTTTTTAATTACTACAGTTCATATTCTATCATGTTAATGCGGAAATACTACAGTATTTTAGCATTTTACATTATGTAATATATACAATTTAGAGTAAATGTCTCTTATTATGACTTTGTATAAAATATAATTTTTTACTTAAAACTATTAATAATATAAGGAGTATACCATATGAATGAAACAGAGTTAAAAATTGCAGGCAAAGCACTAAAGAAACTAAGAAAAGAAACCAAATTATCAATTTTTAAAGTTGCAAAAAAGGTGCATATTAGCATGAATTATCTTTCATTGTTGAAACGTGGATTAAATATTCCTTCTGATACAGTACTATTTAACTTAGCTTAATTTTATGAGATTGATCCTGTGGCATTGTTTAAGCTATATGATAAGATTGTTCCACCACCAAATTCACACTACTCTATAAAACTATTACTTATTTTTTGTTTATGATCAAGCACTTACTATGATTTTGCTTGCACTTACACCAGAATTAATTAAAAGTTGTTTCGTTTTTTCACTCTTTACATAAATTGTAGCTTTTGTACAATCTTGAAATGGATTAATTCCTATACCACCACTTGGACTATTTACGTAATTTGCTATGCTTGTTACACTATCTGGAATAGTTATGCTTGTTAAATTTGTGCAGCCTTCAAATGCCTCTTTTTGTATACTTGTTACACCATTTGGTATCACTATGCTACTTAAACTACTACAACCTTGAAATTCAATCTCGTTTATGATTGTTATACCATTTGGCATTTTTATGTTGCTTAAACTGCTACAACCACTAAATGCACCATAGCCTATGGTTTTTACACTATCCGGAATTGTTATGTTTGTTAAATTAATGCAATTCTGAAATATACCATCCCCTATATTTGTTACACTATTTGGAATTGTTAAAGTTGTTAAACCACTACATCCAGCAAATGCCTTAGGCCCAATAGACTGCACACTATTTGGAATAATTATGCTGTTTAAACTCTTACACCCTCTAAAGGCGGCTTCATTTATAATTTTTACACTATCCGGAATTGCTATACTTTTTAAATTAGTGCATCCATTAAATGCAAATGCGCCTATACGTTTTACACTATTTGGAATATCTACATGTGTTAAATTACTACAATTCATACACACTATAGATTCTATACCCGTTGTACTATCTGGTATTGTTATGCTGGTTAAATTCTTGCAGCTAGAAGCTGAAGTAAATCTTATACGTTTTATATCAGTACCATCAATTTTATTTGGTATCACTACTGAGCTATCAGAACCAATATATTCTACTATTGTACCAGTTGATTTATCAAATTTAAAATCACCACTTATTGTAATCTCTGCACGTGCACCACTATCATTTACATAATATCCATCAATTGTTGTATCTTTAGCCATATAACCTTTAGAATCAAAATAATACCATTTAGAATTAATTAGCCTCCAACCGGTAGCCCATGAATTACCTTCTGTGTACCACCAGCCTCTAGGATCGCTTTCCCATTCTGCACTTGCACCTATTGGATTTAATGCTAATACTGAAGCTATTACTAATGTACTAGCTATTACTTTAGTTAATTTTAGTTTTTTCATTTTTATAATCCCTATCCCCTCTTATATGTATTACATTACCATTATTTATTAAGTATAACATATTAGAATTTATTTTAATATTACTTATTCTTGCAATTTAGTGTTAGTCCTTTAAAGGCATTACAAACAACAGTTTTCAATTCAATTAACATTCATTGCTTAATCTTATCTGCACTTTCTAACGCATTTTCAATAGCTTTTAAAATAACTTTAGAACTATTAGTAGCACCTGAAACCGTATCGACTTGAAGAGATTGAGCTTGTACTACTTCTTCTGGAATAATCTCTGCCTTCTTTCCTCTTTCATTTTTATGTTTAACTAATTCAATATCTACTATCTTATGTTTTTCAACTTTAACATTAACTTCAGCTCCAATAAAAGATGTCTCAAATTCACCTGGATAATTTCCATCTTTTATTCTTGACAAATCAACATATGCTATTTTAATTTCTTTTATAGCTTCTTTATATTGTTTAATATCCATAAAATATTTAATACCATATACTCCACCACATAAAATCAAAATACAAATGACTATAATCAGAATATTTTTTACATTAATCATACAAAAACTCCTTTAATCCTTTATCTTACACAATTCTAATTACTTCTTATTGAGTTAATTACAATTTCAAACCCCACCTCAATTAATTCTGACATTGTTTTGTTGTAGCTGTTATTTATGTACTTTTCTTTTTTATCAATTAACCATATTAGTCCCATTAAATGTGACCATAGTGTAAATACAATTGCTATAGGATCAATCTTATTTGAAAATTCTCCTGTTTCAATTCCTCTAGCCACACATTTCTTTAAAATATCTATAGTCACTTCGCCTTCTTCATAGCACTTCCCGACTATTGTTGATTTATTTTTACTATGAAAATCCTCATCTTTATTTTGATAGTCCATCATTGCTTTAAAGTGTGCAGGATATTTATCTTTGAATTCAATAAAACACATACCCATAGTTTTTATTTTTTCACTTTCTGTCTTATCAGAGATTTCAGATAACTTTTTCTCCACCAGTTCATTTATCATTAAAAATCCTTTTAGCATTATTTCATAATATAATTCTTCCTTACTGCTAAAATACGAATATATAGTTTTCTTAGTAAATTCAGCTTCTTTAGCTATATCATCCATTGTTGAATTTTCAAAACCTTTATCAACAAATACTTTTTCTGCTGCATTGATTATGTCATTTCTTCTAATTTGCTTTTCCTTTTCTTTTCGTTCAAGCATCCCCATTTTTATTCCTCCAATTTACCAACTTCACTAAATATAACCTAAAGTATACCCTTAGTATACTTTAGGTTATATTTAGTGTCAAGTTATCAATACTTTACTTATAGTTTTTGCAACAAAATTCATTTTTATGCAAAAAAAATCCCCTCCTAGTGGGGACAAAATTAGCAGGAATTAATTTATGTTAAACAGCTATAATTAGTACTTTCACAATCAATTTTTTCTTCTACTATAACTTCAGTTTTTAACTTAGTTCCTCTTACAAAAAAAACATCTTCCCAAGCTTTAACTTCCTCTATTTTAAAATATTTAACAAGAATTTTTTTTATTTCTTCAATATTTGAACTTAAAAGTATATTTAAATTTTTGAAAGTAAATTCCTTGACTTTTCCTTTTGGTAAGATAACCTTTATTTTATTATTAAATACTTTTCCTCTTTCTTTATTAATATCCCAAATAAATATTTCTCCAGAATCTTTTATATATGAGCTCATCTCCTTTATTAATCGCTCCTTTTCAAAGCTCGTCCATATCTTATTTAAATCAAAAAAGAAAGTGCATGCATCATATTTTCTACTTTTCAAATTTATTTTACTATTATTATCAACATAATCTAAGGATAACTCCTCTTCTGCGTCCTTTGATATATTGTAGATAATTCCAAGATTTTTTTCTCCTACATCTAATATGTCTCCCTGTAGACAAACATCTTCTAAATCAATTACCAAAGTCTTTCCCATAACTTCTCCTCCTACATCCATATATTAATTACATTTTACCATTATTTTGAAATTTTTTCTTCAATTTTTGAATATACTTTTTATAGATACATATTGATAATTTTGTAATTAGGCTAAACTATAGTATAATATGCATAAAGAACGTATAAAAATAAAATAGGAGGCGATTATATGAAAAGTAAGAATAATCACATTTTAACTCTTGTCTATAGAGTTGTATTGATGAGCATAGGTTCAGTTCTTGCCTCAATAGGTCTAGAAATCTTTTTAATCCCTAATAACATAATCGATGGTGGAATAACAGGTATATCCATAATGGCAAGTTATATAACAAATTTACCTTTAGGGTTATTTGTATTTATCTTAAATATACCTTTCCTAGTTTTGGGATATAAGCAAATAGGTAAGACCTTTGCTCTATCAACCTTATTTTCCGTTATATGCTTATCAATTGGCGTATCTTTTTTACATCCAATACCAGGTATAACTAAAGACATACTACTAGCAACTATATTTGGCGGAATTATACTAGGCGTTGGCGTAGGTATAATTATAAGAAATGGCGGTTCTTTAGATGGAACTGAAATAGTTGCAATTATCATGGATAAAAGAAGTAGTTTCTCAATTGGAGAAATCGTAATGTTCATTAATTTATTTATATTAGGTGGGTCTGGTATATTATTTGGCTGGGATAGAGCAATGTATTCACTAATGGCATACTTCATTGCTTTTAAAGCTATAGACATTACCGTTGAAGGTCTCGATGAGTCAAAAGCAGTAATCATTGTATCTGAAAAAAATAAAGATATTTCTGAAGCATTAACTGACAGACTTGGAAGAGGTGTCACCTTATTACATGGAGAAGGTGCTTATAAAGGCAAATCAACAAATGTCATCTATGTAGTTGTATCAAGACTAGAAATTGCAAAGTTAAAAGGAATAGTCAACGATTTTGACGAAGATGCATTAGTAACTGTTACCAGTGTTGAAGCTTCTGGAAAGAGATATAGTAAAAAGGCTATTCACTAATGATATTCATTATATACCTATCTTAATTTAGATAGAAAAGACAAACTCATAGAAAAATAATTTTTCTTAATTGTAAAACCTCATTTTGGTTATTCTTGGCCAAAATGAGGTAAAAAAGTAACTAAGAATTATATATGCGACCAATCTTTATCGGATAGCCGCTTTATTTTAATATACACTAGGTAGTTTACCGCCTAGTAAAAAACAATAACTATGTATATATCTAAAGCCATTGAAGAAAATACTCATCATCTAAATCTTTATAATCTTTTCTATAAAAATCTTCGAAGTTTATGATATTTCCTTTCTTATCTTTTATAGAGTATTTCTTTCGTTTTCCGTTTTCCAAAACTACTATATCTGCGGTAAACATATTAGTTATCCCAGCTTTTCCAAAAATAATTTTTTCAACTTCATCTATACTATTAACTCTTAAAATTCTGTAATCTTCTTCATGTGCCATACGTTCAAATACTAGAAACCCATCTACATCTACCTCTTGTTCTCCTAAACTTAAATTACTTAAACACTGTTCATGACACTCTGATTTAATAATCTCTTTTTCTCTTGGTGAAAAATTTGTTATTAATTCAATAAAGTAATCTGCACCTTCATCTCCACCTTCTAATTCATAAAAAAACTCATTTTC
Source organism: Clostridium sp. YIM B02555 (assembly GCF_022320955.1). Lineage (NCBI taxonomy): Bacteria > Bacillati > Bacillota > Clostridia > Eubacteriales > Clostridiaceae > Clostridium > Clostridium sp. YIM B02555. The sequence goes on from NZ_JAKJJY010000017.1 coordinate 21,400, forward strand.
ATCTTTAACTTCATCAATAACTTCAAAAAGTTTTCTAATAGTATATTTCATAATATTTATTTTCCCTTCATATATTTATTAAGTAAATCTTTTGTATCTTGTATATTAATTGCTGTTAGAACACTATTTACTATATTTAAAATATATAACACCTTATTCTCAGTAATCTAACCTTTGCTACAATTACATGTGTTTTTATCGATATTTCCTTTATATTTTACCTGATAATCTTTACTCTTCTCTAAAATAGCCAGACTTTCTCATTACCGAATATTATTTCTTCGGTATTAGGTTGTTTCACTATTTAAGTACTATTAAAAACAAATTCTGATTATATTAGATGAGATATAATACTTAACAAAAGCCTTACAATTTCTCACTATGCTGTTCATTTAATTCTTTTAAGCTTAATATCATTAGCTCTAATAATATCAACTAGTGATAGCCTTGTATAACTAGGGAATAACATTATCCATCAACTTCAACTAACATTCTTAAGTATGTTTGAAATTGTGAACTAACATTATTCAATATTTCTCTACTGTTTTGAAGATTTGGCGTACATAAATACTCATAGATTGAGATTAATATATATCCAACCTCAGTATCTATAAATTTTTTTCCCTTATACACATCTATCATTTTCTCTACAATTTCAAATGTATTTTTAACTTTCTGTTTCTCATAAATATTACATTTATCAACTAAAGTTAAAAAACCTTCTTTTCCTATGCTACTTTCTCTGAGTTCGTTTATCAAATTTTTATCCACGATTGTACATATATTTTTCTTATAATTTTGTAATATATTCTTACGATATTCAGAAAGTTTCTTAGATACCAATTCTATTTCTTTTCCTTGTATTATGTCTTCTTTGCTAATTAAAAACATATTTCCTGGTATAGTTATAAATGATTCTACTACTATTTTATCTATCTGATTTTGTTCTTTGTATATAATACTCATTTCTTCTAGTATTTCAAATGCTTTTTGCATTTTAACATTATCTAAACCTTCTGCTGCTCTTAATTCAAACATAACCTCCCATATATAGTAGTTATATTCATTTAACATTTGTTCAGCTACAATAGTTTTTTTCACCATATTATATTAGCTCCTTATCAACATTTAAAACTAAGTCCTTTGCATCCACATGAATTATTATTTTTTAAATAACTATTGTTTTTATTACGACATTCTTTTTTTATAAATTGTCTCTATATATTTTACAATCCTATTTCCGCTTCTCATAGACTGAATATTAGATTTTTCTATATTTCTAATTTATATTTAATGATTTATAGTCCTTTTAATAAAAATCTTACATTTTCTCGCTGCATTGAAAAGTGTTTTCTCAGTCTTCTAAATATTTATTTATCTTCTTTATCACTTCCTTAATACTATTATTATTGTTATTCTTTGTTCTAACAATCGCATCAACACAATTTTGAATACAATGATTGATTCAAGCTGACTTGCAAGTAAGAGCATCATAAAACTACAACATCAATTATTTAAATATAAAACCTCATTTCTGTTATTAGTTTAACAAAAATGAGGTTTCATTTATAGATAAATACTTTCCAACCCTCTCTAACGACATTAGATGTCCATGATACGTTCCTGAACTTAGTTACTTGTAGGCTTACAATCATCATATCCTATTATTTTTCCTGTATCATAAAAATAATACACAGTTGTTGTATTTCCTTTATTCATAGCTTTTCCATTGAATAATGCTTGTTTTTTTATAGACTTATTATCTATGCCTGGTAAATATTGAGCTTGTGAGTGACTAAAATAACATCTGTTAAATAATCTCCTTTTCCTAACAAATTTTTAATAATAGTAAGATAGCCTACACCTTTTATCAAGATGTAGGCTATCCTACTATTATTTTTATTACTGCTTCAAATGTTTTTTTCATCTAATTTATAAAATCTTTATAATAAGTTTGCTCTTACATACATTTAGTCTGTATCGGTTACATCCAAATTATATATTTATTATTCGCTGTCATCATCGTCATCATCAGCTATCCAAGCTGACCAATACTTTGCCATATCTGCAATCCTCTCGACTGCTGAATCACATGCTCTTGATATAAAATCTATTCCTTCTTTACTTCCTATCCAAACTAGAGAAATAGATTCTTTTAAATAGGATTCAATTTCACCTTCAACTCCTTTTAATAATTTAACCTTACATGAAAATTCTTTAAGAACATCTGTTGCCTTGGAATGTGGATATGCGTTTCTTGCAACATCAAGTTTAGGCATATAAATTTCGACTAAATTTGATACTATAGCTTCATTCATTTTTTGAATATCTCCTTCCATTCATTACTTGTAGAGTCAATAACATGTATACTTTTTATATTATTATTAAACAGCTCCAGACCTTGTTGACTAGTACCTAATCCCAAACTTAGCATTTCATTTCGCTCATATTTAACCTCTACCAATCCTGACCCTGGTTTAAATCGTGGCAAATTTGGAAAATCTTCAGCGGCAGAAATATGAGTACCTCCTAATTCTATCAAACCATCTCTTGTTCCAGACTCTAATTCAAACTTAACACTCTTGCTATCTTTACTCCCTTGGTTAACACGCTTAGATAAGTCATTTAATACATAATCTGATTCTGTCGTTACTTTTAACTCACTTGCTCCTTTTTCACGTTTCGTCAATATATTATTCTTCTCCAACTTAGCATATTCTTTATCTGACATTGTTCGATAGAAGTATTCACTTTCAGCCTCCCCCGCCAAATTATTACCTTTATCTTTACACCCATCAATCTCCATATATCCACTAGGATCATAATATATAATAGGATTATTAGAACAATAAGCATAAAGATTTAATCCATCACCACGATAAATATCTTCTTGAGTAAATCTACCAATTACAGGATTATAGAATCTCGCTCTTAAATAATATTGACTAGTAACACCATCATACTGCTGTCCTTTATAAGTAATTCTATTATGAACTTGCTCTTTACCATGAAGCACATTTCCAAAAGCATCATACCAATACTCATTTTTAACTTGCTGATTCTTATCACTAATAAATACTGTACTTCCCTGTTCATCAACAGTATAGTAATGTCTGTCTAGTTTAAATTCTGATGCTAAATTTTGTTCCTCACCTAATTCTGAAATATCAGCAGCAACAACCTCATAATCTCTAGTAAATCTAGAAACAACATTCCAATCATTATCAGCCTCAACTAAAACATTTTCCTTATGGAAAATAAACTTAGTTAATTTTTCATTTTCTTCAATTTCAGCTCTTAAACCTTCAGTATTATATCTGCTCCTATAAAATTATTGTGCTACACATAAAATAGCCCACACCTTTTAACAATTGTGTAGACTATTTTACTCTTAAACTATATTTGGCCTTAAGCTAGAATTTATATTTTCAAAACTTAACCTAATTCTTATTTTTTATATAATCTTCTATTATTTTGATATCTCTTTCTCTATTATTTTCCGGATACAATCCCAGTTTTTCATATCTCCAAATAAGATGTTGTTTATACGGATCACTACTACTTAAATCACTATAATCATAGTCAATATTAAATTCCCCTTTATTATTTAAATATAAAGTAAGATTTGTCCATTGTTGCTGTTTTTCTAATGAAAAAACATTCCACAATTCTCTTAAATATTCATCCAATTCATCTGATAATTCTTCTATCCCTTCATCATCTAAATCATATTTTTCATCTATATCTAAACTATATACTGGTTCATTCTTAGTATTTTCATAAAAATAAAAATACGATATTATCAAATCCTCTGTTACCTCAGAATATAAAATAATTTTTTCCCATTCCACTGGTATGATTTCATCTAATTTGGTCGCAATCTTTTCGTATATTTCATTAACACAATTATTGTTTAAAATCATTTATTTTCCTCCTTTTATGTTCTTTACTACTGCTTTAGCCTTAACTCCATCTATACTATATTTTATTCTAAAACTATCTGGTCTAAGAGAATCTCCTTTATATTTAGGACTTATATCAACTACAACTTTTTGCTTAGCTTTAACTGCATCCGCCCACATATTTTCTAATTTTTTATAAGCACTTGTATTTACATTTCCAATCATCGCAACAATATTATCAACTAATGGTGATCCATCAAATATTATAGCAATTAAATGTCCTCCATGATCTTTATTGCCTTTAATTGTTATTCTATCTTCTCCACCTGCCTCTAACTGATGTTTGTTATTTCTCTTTCTCTTATCCTTTGGTAACACTTCTTTTAATTGTCCACTTGCATTTGTTATTCTACCTAAATTATCAGTTTTATAACCATATCCATTTACAGTATAAGTTTCATTAGGTTTTAGTGTATATTCACCATCAAAATGATTTCCGTTAGCTGATTTTGTTTTACTCTTACAATCCATATAACCACTAGGATCATAATAAACAACAGGATTATTTCCACAATAAGCATAAAGATTTAATCCATCTCCACGATAAATATCCTCCTGCGTAAACCTACCAATTACAGAATTATAGAACCTAGCCCTCAAATAATACTGTTGAGTTATGCTGTCATACTGCTGCCCAGTATAGGTTATCCTATTATGAACCTGTTCTTTACTATGAAGAACATTTCCAAATGCATCATAATAATACTCATTTCTAACTTGCTTATCCCTGTTAGTAATGTTCTCTTTGAGGAAACTTCTATATCTGCTGTAAATACTAGAAAATGATCAACATCTGCCCATCCTTATATGTAATGTATGTTGTACTATGAGTTTCTATTATGATTCTACACTATTATGGTGATTTTTTTCTCAATTTATAAAACCTCATTTCAGTTAATAGCTTAACAAAAATGAGGTTTCAATTTATAATAAAAATTCTCCTAATTTAATACATTTTATAAACCACTAAAATACTACTGATTTCAATTGTTTCATTTTAGAAGCTAAACTGCCGAAACTATTTAATATAATCCAAATAATATTTTAATGCTTTTGCTTCCCATCCCATTCTTGGTTCAATTCTTTTTTCTATGAGAAACTTTAATCCATTCTTAGATTTAATTCTTCCTAGTGCCACTAATATAGGAAGTACAATATTATCAAGTTCATATTCCTGAAGTTTCAACAGCTTATCTTCAATTTCATACAACAACTCCTTTGAAAACTTGGATATCCAATAAGCAGCTCCCATACTTGCATCGCTTGAATAATCATCTAGTGCAAATTCTACTAATAAATCTAACAACTCTCGATTATTGAGATTTTTTTCAAAATAATTTCTAGCTTCTAAATCATAATGTATTGCGTCAATTAATAATTCCCTTATAGTATCTTTGTCTTTCATGATTTAACCTCCATAATATTCTAGTTAAATATTATATCCCTAAATTTCTTTTTATATCATCACTTATATAATATTCTCTCTCTTCCGGCAATAAACTCGTTTCAAAATTTCCTTTTTCAATTTCTTTTCTCCATCTAAACACATCTTCAGAAATGTCATTAATCTTATAAATATATTCTTTGACATATCTTTCTAGAGTATTCCCTCTCATTCCAAGTTGAATAGCCATTCTGTCAATTTTTGTACCATATATATCTACATCAGGATCCCACTGACATATTACATCTGAAATTTTTAATTTATGTCTCCATTCATTTTGAGTTTTATAAATACCTAATTTATCTCTATATTTTGATAAAACAGCTTTAGATATGATTTCATTAAATCCATCCCTAAAAATTTCTATTGATAAAATCCTCTCTTGTCCCTCCTTCGTTCCCCATCCTGATCTATGCATCATCCACAAGAAAGATGTTTTAATCCATGACATTCTATCTAGGTCAAAACTTTCGCCAAAAGTGCCTGTTTTTAAAGCTTCATCTGCTATTTTATCATTGTATCCTTGATATATTGTAATGGTTTTTTCATCAAATTTTGCTGATATATTTTTTAACTTTGACATTTTGTTACTTCACACTTTCCTTAGTTATAATAGATAACAAATTTACCAACATCTATTTTAAGTTTATAATCCGTTATCTATTAATTAAACTTTTATTAACTATTTCGTTTTGGTTGTTCCTTCTACAATCTCAACATTTATCAAATTATTCTTATCATTAAATTTATCTAATTCTTGAGGAGTTATTCCATAGTTTATACCTTCTTTCTTATTTTCAAATCCTTCATGGTGAAACTTTATATTAGGAGATTTCTTTGAACCACGTTGAGGTACTGCTGTTTTTTGTATATATTCATAATATTCAGGATTTAATTCAAATTTCACTATGCATTCAGTTGTACCTGGAAGAACAGTATCATTGGTAAATCCGCCTAACTTTTCTGGTTTTGTAAGTTTTTCTATATTAGTTGTAGTCCATTTTGATGAATCTTTACCAAATGCAGCAGGTTGTAGTTTTTGTTGTTCATTAGTAACTAAAGCTTCTTCCATACTCATTTTCCTATATAGTACTAGATTGCTCTCAACGTTATTACCATCTTCACTTCCACTTTTACTGTTTCCTTTTTTCTAAACACTTCTCTGTAATTTTTTGGTATCCACTATAATCATAATACCTAACAGGATTATTCCCACAATAAGCATAAAGATTAAGTCCATCGCCCCTATAAATATCCTCCTGCGTAAATCTACCAATTACAGGATTATAGAATCTAGCTCTTAAATAATATTGTCCAGTAAACTGTTGCCCAGTATAAGTTATCCTATTATGAACCTGTTTTTTACTATGAAGAACATTTCCAAATGCATCATACCAGTATTCATTTTTAACACTTTGATTTCCATCAGTAATAAATACTGTACTACCTTGCTCATCAACAGTATAATAATTCCTATTTAGGTTAACTTCTTCGCCTTCGCTCAATTCCAAAATATCCGCAGAAACAACCTCATAACCTCTTGTAAATCTAGAAATTACATTAAAGTCTTTATCAGCCTCAACTAAAACATTATCCTTATGGAAAATAAACTTAGTTAATTTTTCATTTTCTTCAATCTCAGCTCTTAATCCTTCAGTATCATATCTGCTTACTAAAGTATTTCCTTCTTTAGTTATCGCCTTAACTTGCTGATTTAAAGTATTATACTCAAAGATATTATTTCCAGTTGAAGTCTCTTCTTATATCGTATTTCCTTGTTTATCATATATGAAAGTATTTACTCTAGATTACTTCAAATGAATATATTGGAATATTGAAAACAAGGTAACCTTTAATTCATAGCTACCTTGTTTATTATTTTTAATCTTTACTTTTTATAAAGAAGCTTTTTAAATATCTCCATATTAGACAATGCATCATTTAATAATCCTTGTTTATATAATGAGATAAATAAAGCAACAGATTTTGCTTGACAATTAATTGCTTTTTCTGGATTAAACTCTATATCTGTAAATGCATTATAAATTATAAGTTCTTTATAAAGATTAGGTTTTCTACTTAATGCATTTATATATATCCAATCATAGAATAATGTTTTAGGCTCTAATGGATAATTCATATTCTCAAGATTAAATCCAACCAAATTTCCTGAACTCCTTAATCTTCTATCTTTCTTAACTTCAAATGGCTCTATTCCAAGTAAATCTTTGTAAGGTCCACCTCTTTCAAATACTTTACTTGATTGAAAAACACATTCAAGTGGGTATTCCTTATTGTTAAAATTATATTTAAGATTAAAAGCACTTAATTGTCTACCCAATTCTACAGGAGATTTTGTTGAAATTTCTAAAACTTTTTCAGTTTTATACATTTCATTAAATCTTTCATGTAACCTTTTTACATTATTTTGTTTTTCTTTAAAACTTCTTCCATCCGAGTTCTGCATATTCACATCTATTTCTTCTATTTCAAATTCTTTAATATACCTAAATATTCTTTTTATGCTCATTATAATATCATCGCCCTTTACTCTGTTTTAAGTATTCTGCTAATATATCTTAAAAATTTAACAATCGCTGTTTCAATATCCTCCTTACATTCTGGATTCCACTCAACAAAACTATCCATATCCCTTGGAATGTTCATAATTAATTCAATTACCTTCTTATCTATCTGATTATAATTATCATATATAGATATCATCTTATCTAATATCACATATGTATTTTCTAATTTTTTTTTATCTAGTCCTTCTCCGTCTCTTAGTCTAACCAAAAATCCCATTTCGTCATCTTCTAATCCTAAAATATTATTTCTCAAATCTTCTATTAATTTCTTTTCTATAAGAGTTCCTTTCTTTTCCATATTAGTCTCCTTACCAATTTTACTTATGCGCTCTCCCACTTTTGCATTCCCTTTTTATTGTGGCTTGTTGCTTTGGATCTTTTTTTATAGCCTCTATATCAGATTTACTTAAAACTTTAACCGCTTCACCATTTATTTGTCCCTGTATTAGAACCTCTGATGATTGTTTTGCATACTTCATAGCAGTTTCATTTCCATTAAGTCTTACTTTCCTCATGTCATCAGTAGTTAAGTCTACAATTCTCTGCTTATCAGGTAACTTACTCAAATCTATACTAACTATATCATTATTTGTTTTTTTAGCCCATCTCTCTGCTTTAGCTATATTAATTGTTGTTGAATTATAAGATGTACTATTATTTTTATTTGCTACATGATCTTCCGGAGTAAATTTTTTATCATTGATGTTCTTAGGTATAATACCTTGTCCTATTGTATCTAACTCATCTTTTCTTATAACTCTAAAAACTATTGAATGCTCATCTACTCCTACGACTACTTTTCCATTATTCTTTTCTTTTATTTCCTTTACTGTATCGTGCATAGATACTTTTTCAAAGCCACTTGGATCATAATACCTAATAGGATTATTAGAACAATAAGCATAAAGATTTAATCCATCACCACGATAAATATCTTCTTGAGTAAATCTACCAATTACAGGATTATAGAATCTAGCTCTTAAATAATACTGCCCTGTGATTCCATCAAACTGTTGTCCCGTATAAGTTATCCTATTATGAATCTGTTCTTGTGCTTCAAGAACATTTCCAAAAGCATCATACCAATACTCATTTTTAACTTGCTGATTCTTATCACTAATAAATATTGTACTACCTTGTTCATCAACAGTATAGAAATAGCTCTTCAATTTAGATTCTTCTATATTTAATCCGTCTTCTGAATCTGCAATATCAGCTGCAACTACTTCATATCCTCTAGTAAATCTAGAAACAACAGTATAATCCTTATCAGCCTCAACTAAAACATTATACTTATGGAAAATAAACTTAGTTAATTTTTCATTTTCTTCAATCTCAGCTCTTAAACCTTCAGTATCATACCTACTAACTAAAGTATTTCCTTCTTTAGTTATCGCCTTAACTTGCTGATTAAAAGTATTGTACTCAAATATATTATTTCCAGTTGAAGTCTCTTCTTTTATTGTATTTCCTTGTTTATCATATGTAAAGTAGTTTACTCCATTTTTGTTATGAAGTTCTTTTAATTGATTTTTAACATTATAAACATACTTTTCGCTAATATCATTTGTAGTCTTAGTTAATCTGTTTCCAACTTTATCATATGTGAAGCTTTCTTTTCGTTCATCATAACTTGAATCAACAAGGCGATTCATTGAGTCATAGCTATAGAAGTTCTTATGCTTTGAACTTACTTTTTGAAGTCTGTTTCCATTTAAATCGTAAGCATAATTATAATCTACTAAAACTTCACCATTTGATGATATCGTAACTAAGCTTTGGACATTTCCATCACCATCATAAGTATAATCTGTCTTTAAGCCATTTCCAACAGTAACAGATTTTATACTATCATTTTTATAATAATCATAAATAGCAAGATTATTTTGATTATCATCTTGAATTAACTTAACTCTATCAACTTCATCATAGCTGTAAATACTGCTTTTTCCTGTGATGTCCTTAATCGTTTTTATATTATTATTTTTATCATAAGTATAGGTTAAAAGAGTTTTTCCAGAAGCACTCTTTCTTTCAAGCATTCCTTCAATATTATAAGCATATTCATATTGCATATTTCCTGTATATGCATTTTTCAAAGTTCCATCTGGATTATATTTAAATCTTTGCTCCACTACCTTTAGCTTATTTTTATTTGGATCTTCTGCTTTTTCAGCTCCATTTGTTTTATTTAACTTTTCTTCTTGCTCATGCTTTTCTTTCCTATCTTTTAATCTTTCTGTAAAGCTTCTTCTTCGAGAACTTTGAGCTAATGGACTAGTCACGAAGCCTTCTTCTGACTTTCTATTAGCCTCTTCAATTGCTTTTAGTCTAGCTTCTTCAGTTTTCTTTGCTTCTAATTCAATTGCTTCCTCATCAACTTGATATGCTTTTACTGACACTATATTTCTATCTACGTTATAGCTTCTATCTACATGATTCTGATTTCTATCAATATGCTTTGTAAGATTTCCTTCCTTATCATAATAGAAATATTCACTATTTCCTTCTTGATCTCTTATTTCACATACTTGTCCTAAACTGTTGTAGATATATTCTATAGTTCCACCATTTGCATCTGTTGTACTTGTTATATTTCCTGCATAGTCATAAGTATATTTCTCAACTCCACCTTCTGGTGTTGTTATTTGAATTATTCTTCCCCAATCATCGAGAAGATAGCTTGTTTGATTTCCATTACCATCAGTAATTCCAGTAATATTTCCTCTTGCATCATACTTGTAGCTTTGAGCTGCTTTATTTTCTTTTCTTGAATTTGGAGTAACTATATCTTTAATTTGCCCAAGTAATGTATAAGTATATTCAACCTTGTTATTTTCTCCATCAATAGAAGTTTTTATATTTCCTTTAGGATCATAAGTATTTTTAGTTATTGTTTCTCCTAAAGCATTTTTAACTTCAATAACTTTTCCCTTTAAGTTATAAGTATAAGTTGTTCCAACTCCATCATCTTTAGCTTCATTATATTGCTCTGGAAGTACTTGTTTTATTATCCTATCATTTTTATCATAAAATAATCTTGTTGTATTTCCTGAAACATTTATGAAATGAGTAAGTCTGTTTTGAGCATCATAAGTATAAGCCTTTTTCTTTTGATCTTCCTTGAAATTAAGTTTTTCAAATAACTTCTCATTTTCTTTCCTATTTTCATGTCTTTCAGTCCAATGTACTCTATAATCATTTTCTCTTATAAATTTGTTACTTATAAGCTTAGCTTCTTCTCCAGAATATTCACTTATGCTGATTACATTATCTGCTTTATCATAATTATAAACATAACTTCTAAAGATTCCATTAGCTTCATCTTTTTCATGTTGCTCTATAACTCTATCTGCCTTGTCGTAAACCCTTCCTATTTCAAAGCCTTTTGGAGTTATTATCTTTGTTATATTGCCATTCTTGTCATATTCATAATTTGTTACGGCCCAAATATTTTTACCAGCAGTTTCTGGTGCTACAAAGCCTCCGTTTATTTCTTCTTTCTTTTGTACTAGATTTCCAACTTTATCATAAATATAATGAATTGCTTTAGTAGTTTTATCATTTATCTTAAAGCTTTCATAAGTCTTATTATTCAAGCAGTCATATTTGTATTTTGCTTTTGCTCCATACTTATCTTTAACTTTAATCAATCTGTTTTCTTCATCATATTCAAAATAAATCTCATGATAATTACTGCAAGCTTCCTTTTCAGAAACTAAGGTTATTCCATGCTTTTCAAGTATCTTATTTCCATTTTTATCATACTCATAGCAAGTTACGTTATACTTAATTTCTGCTTCAGCTTTCTCAACTGGAACTCTTTTTTCAATTAAATTTCCAACTAAATCATATTTAAATAATATAGCATTTCCTTCAACATCTATTTCTTTTATGATATTTCCATGAAGATCATATTCAAAAGTCTTTTCTGCAATTCCTTCTTCATTTATTATTGAACTTAATCTATTCATAGAATCATAAGTATAACTATAACCTAAACCATCATCTGTTTCAGCATTATAATATTCCGGACTTATATGCCTTATAACATTTCCATTTGAGTCATAGAAAAATCTTTCTATTCCTCCATCAGGATAAATTGTTTTTATTTTTCTATTATCCTTATCATAGACATACTCTACTCCAATTCCATCATAAGTTTCATCACTATAATAGTTTGGATTTATTTCCTTTATTATATTTCCTTCACTGTCTCTTATGTTTTTTTCTACAATTCCAAGTGGATTTTTTATGCTTATAAGCCTATCCATATGGTCATAAGAGTATTTGTAGCCTTCATCAGAAATATTTCCCTTCATACATGCATTTGGAGTATAAAGACTTGTTAGATTCCCCATGTTGTCATAATTTTTTATTGTCACATTTCCATTAGCATCTTTTATACTTGCTACAAAATTTAAGTTATTATAACCAAATTCTATTGTTCCATACTTTGTACTTATTTCAGTATTTCTGCCTACTTTGTCATAGGTATATTCATACTCATATCCACTGTTTGTTATTACCCTTACTGGATCTTTTCCTAGTTTTCCATCTAAACCTCCAAGATATTCATACTCATATCTTGTACTGCTTCCATTTCCATCTGTCTTACTTAAAATTCTTCCATTTGAATCATATGTAAATCCTTCAGTTGTCCAATTTGATGCTGAAAGTTTTGTTTTCTTCTCTATTAAATTACCAATGTTATCATAAACATATATAATTTCTTTTTCTTCATTATCTGCTTCTTTTATTATGTTTCCATTTTCATCGTAAGTGTATTCTGTTATTAATCCATTTGGTAAAATCTCTTTTAATAAATATCCAAATTCATCATAAACCTTGTGAGTTTCATATCCATTTCTATCTTTTATATATATTTTATTTTGATAATCATCATATTTATATTCTTCTGTGCTTCCATCTTCATAAAATAGATGTGTTATTAAGCCATCTTTATTAAATCTTGTTTTTTCTGTTCTTTGGCTCTTAGTATAATAGAAGGTTACTTCTTTTTCTGAATCATCATAAGTTATTTTACAAGTATCATTATTTGGGAAGTCTTGACGTATTACTCTTCCCTTATTATCAAAGAAGTTCTTAGTATAAGTATGTCCATTTTGGTCTGTTATGCTGCTTATATATCCCTTATCATCATAAGTATATCTTGTAATTCCTTGATCAACATGAATAACGTCTGTTAAATAATCGCCATCATACTTATACTTAACTATTCTTCCTAGCTCATCTTTTATTTCGATTACTTTTCCATCTTTATAAGTAAAGAATAACTTATAATTTGAGAATGTAGTTAAAGTCTCTATATTTTCTCCTATATAACTTACAGAAAGCTTATTTCCATGTCTGTCAGTTATATTTATTAATTTCCCTGAACTATTATACTTATAAGTTTTCTTATCAAAAGCTGTATTAAATATCCAATAATCCTTTTCTTGTTTTAAAGAATAAATCTTAGCTCCGCCTTTATCATTTACCCAAACTTCATCTCTTAAATAAAAGCTTTCAATATGGCCATCTTGACAAAGTACATTTATTTTATCTCCTTCAACTCCAAGGCAAGTTTCAAAATTTGTTGTCCATCCTAGTCCAAGAAGTCCTATTCTGTTATTTACAGATTCATATTTTCTTTCAATTTTAAATTCTTCATAAATATCTGGAAGGACTATATCTGTTGCTGGAATATATAAACTTCCTGTTGCTCCATCCACTGGGTCAGAGAAGCATACTTTATTACTAACATATTTTCTTATTAATGTAGTTGTTAGATTTGCATCTCCAGTTGTTGCCAATTGGCCTGCCATATCTACAGCCACATCTGTAGCGAGCCTAACTTTACCTAATGTTGAACAGCCTAGTTTTGCAACTTTTCCAACTTTTTCTACCCCTTTAAATGCAGTTGTTCCTCCACCACTTAAGCCACAGTTTAAAGCAAAGGACTTTGCATAGCTTTCCCATCCATTATTTACTTGCCCATCATCTGCGTAATCTGCGAGCAGTTCAAAACCTGTATTGATACCAGAATCAAGACCAATTTTCCCCATTGTCTGTGCCATTTCCTGCAAAGATGCTCCACCTGTTAATAGAGCTGTACTTATTCCAGCTATCATAACTGATCCATATTTTATAGCATTATAAAGTGCCTCATTTCCACCGCATATCTTATCCCTAAAAAAGTTATCCGATTTCGAGTAATCCCCACTTTGAGCTTTACTATAATCCGACAAACCTTCTTTACCTTCAGCTATACCTACCGTAAACGCTGTAGCACCAGAGGCTACTGCAACTCCAGCTATAGCAAGAGTTAAGCCTCCTGTTGCAACTGTAGCAGCTGCAAATACTGCAATCCCAACTCCAACTGCAACTGCCCCAATAACTGAAGCAACTACTCCAAAGCCAATCTTGCTTTTAGCCTCATCTACTTTGGCTTCCATTTCCGCTTTAGCCTGATTATTAATTTCCTTTATTTTATCTGCATCTCCGTCATTTCTATGAGCTATTTCATCTGGCAACTCTGCTGGATCTTTAATACTTCCTTCATATTTGATGGTATTTCCCTTTAAAAAGGTTGCATCCGCCATTTGTATTCCAATGCTTCCCTTAACTATTTCTATTTTGCTTTTGGCAGAAACCTCTACATTTTGTGGTCTAAAAGGTGGCGTGTCTCCACTTCCATTTCTCATTCCAAGCTCTAAATTTTCAGATGCTGTAAGATTTATGTTTTGCCCATTAAGAGACACATCTCCTGATTGAGCTAAGTTTAAGCTTACACCTCCTCCACCTGGTGAAAAATTCATATCACTTGGTGTTAATTTCATTTCACTTCCACCTGTATGAGAAAATGACTTAATATCTGGATTTTGTGTCTTAGCTGAACCTCCTCCCACTCTTACTGAATGAACTGCAATCGCTTCTTTTTCATCATTAGTTGGGAAATATATATGAACTTGACTTTCCTTCTCTGGCATACAATACCAAGCACTGCTTTCTATAGCATAAGTGAAATATTTTTGATTTGAACCAACTTCATATACTGGATCTATCTCAAAATGAACACTCATAGTATTTCCTTTTACATCTTTAACTGTTGCAGGAATACTCATTCCAAAAATCTTATGATTTACCTTAAGTGATGTTCTAAGTCCTCTTTGAAGACCTAAAGTATATATTGTCCTAATTTCTTCTTTGTAAACTTCAATATGAATTTTTGCTACTACACATTCAATCTTATTAAATAAAACTTTTTCACCAAGGGTTAATTTGATTGAACTAATAATATCCCAGTTTGTATATTCCTGAAGAAAATTTTCTTCAAATCCCATAGCTGTGTGCTGATTATAGCTATCGATATTTTTTACAACTTCATAATCTTCTTTATTTATTTCCACATTGTTATTTAATTCTGGTATTCCAAAGTGAAAGCGTCCATACTCTTCTGTAGCTTCAGCAAGTAACACACCATTAAAATGGCTTGCTATTCTCCTTAAAAATTCCCAATCTGTTTCTTCATATTGAAGCACAAATTCCCCTATTGCCTGTCCATTTGTTATACTATCTGTAAAGGCTTTATTAGAATAAGCTTCTAACACCTTTGTTATAACTTTTTGATAGGTCATATCTAAATCACAAAAAGTTCTGCTATTCTTTTTAATATCAAATTCCTTTGTATAAGAAATAGCATGTATTTCCATAACTTGAACATTGCTTTCATAAGTCATAAAAACTTCACTTATTTTTCCTAAAAATAGCTTAGTTTCTTCACCTGTCTCTTCAATTCTTGATACAGTTATTTTTTCTTCACTAACATTTTTATTTAAATATTCTAATATTTTCCCATCTTCTATTAGTAGTTTTACCTTTAAATACGCATGGTCATTAATAGGATATACTATATCTATATCTTCAACTTGAAGCGCATTATAAGGTGTTTCTATTTTCAAACTTTTATACGTCAGCATCATATTAGTCCCTCCTTTTCACATACTAAAATTAAAATTCTCTCTTTATCCTTTTTGTCCACTTGTATATAATTTAATTTTTCCCCCAAATGTACATTGAAGTGTGCACTTTCCAAGTAATGCTGGTTTTCCATCAATGAGAACATCTTCCTTCCCATCTATCCATTCTGTAGCTATCATTGGAGTACATACCCCAACACATTGTTTTAATAAATCTTCACCTACATCTTCTTTTGGTGGTTTTGAAAAGAAATCCATTACCTTTTCCGTAAAACTTTTTGGTCTATCTTTAATATCCTTTGCTATTTTTTTAGCATTTTCTTGCACACTTGGATTCTGAGGACTATTACATATTCCAAAATTTCTTATATTTATTTCTGGTTTGCTATCTCCTACATTTAATTGTGGTATCCCATGTATAAATTCTCCATGACCAACTGGTACTACGACATAACTTTCATGAAGTGCACAGCTGCAAGTAATAGCTGCTGTATGGACTATATAACTTTTTTCAAGTTCCTTTATTCTTTCAGCCTCATCATCAGCAGCTTTTTTATCCTCATCCTTTTTCTTTTGCTTTGCCGCTTCAGCCGCTTCTGCTTCCTGCTTCTCTTTTTCTTTTTCAGCTGCTTTTTCTTCTGGAGATAACATTAACCAATCAATTTCATTGCCAATATCCCTTTTAAGAAAACCTCCAACTCTTTCTGCCATAGTCACAGTTTGATTTATTGTATTTACTGTGTCTTTAACACCTTTTTCAGTTTCATTTATTGCTGTACCTGCTATGACACCATATTTTTCTTCATTATCACTTGCCATCTTATATCACCTCTACTTCCTCAAATTTAATACCCACAAATAGACCTCTTTTTAGCATGCTTTCAACTACATCCAGAGACACTATAAAATAATAATCTACCCCTGCTTTAATTTGAAATATATTGTAATCTTCTATTTTCTTAGAATCTAAAACAATCTTATCTATCCAGCCATTTTTAAAGTAGACAGCTTTATCACTTAATGCATCTAGTAATTCTGGTAGCACTAATCTATATACTTTTTGTGTTTCCATTTCTAAATCTGAAAATACTGCAATTTTATAAACTATAGTATTTTCATATAATTTAAAAAGTTTATGAAGTTCATCTGAAATAAGTAACACAGGTGCTTGTATAAGGTCCGGGTAAATACTATTTTCATCTGCCTTAACAGGCACATTTGTGGAATCTTTATATTTTTTCTCATCTTCTTTTAATAAAGTCATCTTTTGACTATTATTAAAATCTTTTATTTCAATTGCATTTTCAAGCTTTCTGTCTTGCTTTAAAATGAAGTACTTCATATTTCTTCGCCTCCGTCTATATATATAGTTTGAAGCTGTTCTGAAGTTAAATTTATAAAAGGAATATCTTTAGCACTAAATATTACACCTTCTAAATCCGCACCTTCAAATGATACATTTTTAAACTTTGCATTTATAAAATTTGAATTTTTAAGATTTGAATTCGAGAAATCTACATATCTAAGCTCTGCCTTTCTAAAATCTCCCCCTAACAAGTTTCCACTGCTAAATTCAGAGTCTTCAATTTTTGAATTTTCAAAAGAAATACCTACTAATTTTGAATTTACAAATTGACATTTTTTTATTTCTGTAGCCTTAAACTGTCCTCTTACTATACAGCATTCTGAAAAATTTATATTCTTAAGCTTACTTCCTTTAAAATTTATAAATAACATATTCTGATTAGTTAAATCACCATTTTCGAATATACTATTCTTCCACACGGAATATACAAACGGCAACTTTTCCTCATCTTGTTTTTTTAATTCTAAAAGTTCTTTTATATTCTTTTCCCTATTATCCATAGCAAAAAGCGTTTCACTTTTTCCATGATATTCGCTCCACTTTACTACATAATAATTATCTACTGAACTTTCTTGCATCCAATCCTCTTCATCTAAATCCCATAGCCAATTTCTTACATTTTCTGATATATCCATATAATATTTTGATACAAGCTCAAATATTATTTTTTCAATATCATAATCATTAACTTTACCCATATAAATTTTTTTTTCTTTTTTTAATTTTTCCTTGAAGCTATCAAAAGGTTCAAATAAAAAGCTTAAATCTATTTCTTCATATATAGAATCCGAATCTAAATACCAAGATGAATTATAGCCATGAGCTAATATCTTATAAGATTGATTCAGAATATTAATTCTAAGAAGTTCAAATTGAAAAACTGCTATTTTATACTCTTTCTTTATTTCTTGAAAATCTTTTGCTTTTTTTATTATGCTTTTCATTGCAGCTATTATTAAATTTTTAATCTTTTCTTCATTTGCTTTAAAATTTTCTTCAACCTTTAATTTAAAATCTTCAGCTAATTTTTTCGTTATATTTTCATCGAAATGTTCTAATGCTTCTTCTCTATTCATTCCAATCCCTTCCTTCTATTTTGGGAATCCTTCTTTTTAAGTTGATTTAAAACATTTAAAATTAATCATCAGTTTTGTAGCTTTTTCTTTCTATATACCTACTCTGCGTTAACATTAACTTGAGTACCTTTTTCTTTTATCTCACCAGAACTATTAAATTCTAATCCTCCACCTTTATCACAAGTAAAATTCACACCTTGTTTTGCACTTATTAAAAAACTTTTTTGAGCTACAATTTTAATATCTTGTGCTGCATTGATATTTATATTATTTTGACTTGTGATACTAAGTGTCCCATCACTTGTAAGGCTCATATCTGCCTGACCACTATCACAAGAAATAAAGATTCCACCTGGTGTAAGTTTTACTTGCTTATCATTTTTAGTTCTTAAATACTTATCATCTGGATTCCCCATTCGATCTTCTACTTCACCTGTTCCTTGCTCATAGTTACTTACTGCACTGACAGCAAAAGCTTCATCTTCATCCTTTGTTGGGAAATATACTCTTACACTATCTCCTATTTCAGGCATACAATACCATCCACTTCCGTCACTTGATGCTGACATGGTAGAATATTTAAACCAATACGCTGTTCCTGTATCTTGAGCTTCATCTATTTCTAAATGAATTTTCACCAAATCACTTTGAACCTGTATGATTTTCCCATCAATTGAGCTACCAATAACTTTTGTATTATATATTCTTTCCTGCCTTAACCCATTTTTAACTCTTAATTTATAGCAATTTGCCAATATACTATCTTTGATTTGATAAATCCCTTCATATACATAAAAAGCCTGTCCTTGAAATTGTATATTATCTCCAAGCTTCAAAATTTCATGGCTCTCTATTTCATATGTCATATAGTCGGCTTCACTTGCATCTTGTAGATAATTTTCAAGCATATATTTATAACTATTTAAATCTTTATATATTTTATAATTTATATTTTCTGCTTTTAATTCTTTAGCCTGCTCTGGCACTGCCATTACAAACTGTATTGCCTTTCCATCCATAACTGAAAATAGACCTTGATTATATTTAGAAGCTATTCTTTTTAAAAATTCCCAATCTGTTTCTTCATATTGTATAAGTAATTCTTTTACTTCCTCATTAGGTATGTTCAAAATATAATTAGAGGCACTATAATTTTTCATTATAGAATCTATAAGAGCATGAGTTGTCATTGATGTGTTTTGAAAAGATTTGGATTTCTGTTTTATATCCATTAGGTAAGACATGCTTTTTGCTTCAATATTTAACGTATATACATCAAGTTCTACATTTATTTCTATATTAGTAACAACACCATAAAATAAAGTCGTACTCTCTTTTTCTACATAACAAATTTCTATAGTTTTGTTATTTGTAGTTGAATTAATATCGTCGTCTTTAACTTCATTCTTCAAAATTCCTGTTAACTTTAAGAGAGCATGTTCATTTATATTAGTTTCAATTTTCAAACTTTTAATTGCCTCTAGATTGTAACCATTAACTCTTATTTTTTCATAATTAATAGCTTCAACAATTTGATTTCCATCCATTTTTATCACTCCCTCTAAATTTTCTCCCTCATTTAATCAACTCAGCTTTATATTTATTTTATTTTCATAAGCATTATGCTCGCCTTAATTAAAAGTTCCCATGTTTTTAGATCTTTCTCAAAACAATTATAATTACCAATCATCAATGTTCCTTTAAATTCTCTATAAAAAATCAAATTATAAAGTTGCCCTTTTCCTGTTGGCGTCATATATGTTCCATATGATACTTTTGAAGTACCTTCCCCGGCTTCTCCTTCTTCTATCCATTCCAAGAAAAGTCCGATATCCTTAAAGTTTTTTTCCATACCTTTTTTAAAGCTTGCAAAACTTTGCTTCTGAGCTCCTTTGTCTACATAAGCTAATGTGAAACTTACTCCATTATTATCATTAATTAAAGTAACATTTTTATCAGTATTTGCCTTTTCTTCAAAATAAGCCAATGGCATTGGAATTTGTAACTTGCCTTTTAAATATTCTTTCTTCGCAAATCTAAATTCAGTATTATTTATATTTACAAAGCCCGCTTTCATTTGCTCTATTACTTCCTCAAGCGTAATTTCTTCTTTCTTAGAATCTATACTATTTTCCTCTGTAACTTTGTTCCTTTCTTCTTTTTCAAGCCTTTGCTGCATTTTCAGCTTTGCAATTTTTTCATCTATGTTATCCATAACTAACTCCTCCTTTATATTAAAATTTATCCAAAGCTTTTATTTAAGCTTCCACAATATCTTTTAATACTATTTAGCCATTATTCTGAACTCTAGTTCCACTCACTAATATCTCATCACCTTCTGATAATATTAGACTGCTTCCAGCTTCACATAAAATATCTACAGACTTTTGTGCACCTATTATCATTTCATTTTCAGCTCTTAATGAAAGTTTTTGAGCACAGGCAATATTTATATTATTTTGTCCTACAACGTCAACCGTTCCATCGTTATTTAAATTCACAGATGCTTGTCCACCACTGCATTCTATAACTATCCCGCTTGGAGTGAATTTTACTTCTTGCCCTGAATCAGTTTTTAACGATTTATCATCAGGATTTGACATTCTATCTCCCTTTGCCTCTGAGCCTGATTTTCCTTTGTTGCTATCTATTGCATTTACAACAAAGGCTCTACTTTCATCTTTAGTTGGACAATTTAATCTTATTCTTTCCCCAACTTCAGGCATGCAGTACCAACCTCCACCATCTGGAGATGCTGCAACCGTTGCATATGGGAACCAATAGGCTGTTGAAGTATCTATATCACTACTGATTTCGAGTTTAACTTTTACTTTATCTCTTTGAACCTCTAAGATTGAACCATTAATTGAAATTCCTATAGCATTCATATTATAAAGACGTTTTGATTTGAGACCAGTTTTAACTCGTAATTCATATATGTTTTCTAAATTAGCACCTTCCATTGTATAATTTGCGCTTTTAATATAAAATTGCTTATTCTTAAAAGTAAAGTTTTCCCCTAAATTAAATATCTCTTGAGTTCTTATTTGATATGTTATAAAATCAGTTTCTAATGCATCAGCTATGTCATTATTTTTTATATCATTATATTCTTCTATTGCTTTTGATACTTTATAATTTACTATGCTTGTCTTGGATTCTACAGGAATTTCAGGAGTTCCTAGATGCAAATGAATTTCTTGTAATTCCATTGCACATATAAGGCATTGATTATATCTTGATACTATACGCTTTAAAAATTCATAATCGGTTTCATTATATTGCAATATAAATTCTCCAATTGGTTCATTAGGAATATTTATATCATAATTTGCCTTAGAGTAAGCCTTCATAACTTCATCTATTAACTCATGAGTAGTCATATTTATGTTTTGAAAATCTCTTTTTTTCTTCTGAATATCCATTGTGTAATCAAAACTTTTAGCTTCAATAAATAATTTATACACATAACCTTCAGTAATTACTTTAATATTTGTAATAATTCCATTAAATAAAGAAGTATGTGCTTCTTCTTTTTCATAAAATACTTCTATTGGTGTTCTCTCATCTGTCTTTTGTACATAATCATCTTTCATTTGATCATCTATAATGCAGGTAAGCTTTAAAACAGCATGATCATTTAATTCATTTTTTATATACATCTCCTCTATAGATTTAACATCATAAGTAGATATTCTCAAATTATTATAGGACATAAAATCTTCCATCAAAATTACATCAATCCCTTCCTTATTGTTTTGATTCTCCTTAAAACTCTATAATTAAATTCAAATCATTAACTTTATTGCAACTTATTTCCGAATTAAGGTTTAAACTTCATATATAGTTGTAATAATAATTTGCAACCACTTTTTATTTCAGTATTTTTTTGTATATTTTACAAGATTCAATTACTTTTCAATATTTAAAATATTGTTCACACATCTTACTAACTTAGAAACGTAATTTTTCTCAATTCACAAAACCTCATTTCGGCTAATACTTTAACAAAAATGAGGTTTCATTTATGATGAAAATTCTCCGAATTTTATACACTTATTAAATCAGAAAAAGCCGTTACTCATATCTATACTTTCACAACTTAGTGGCTACCTTACTGGTTGTTGTTTATATAAAGAGTTAACTTTCAATTACATTATAAATCATAGGATCAATTCTAATCTCTTTATTTTTCTCACACTCATTAACTACTAATTTCAATAATTCTTTATAATTTTTTGTCCAAGGAGTTATTGAGATTTTTTTGTTTTCAGCAAAAATTCCAACTGAAAATTTTACAAACCTTCCTGCCGGTTGCTCTTCAACTTTATAAACATCTACCCAATATATATCTATACACCTAATCATACTCTTTAACCTAATACCAGTTTCTCTTATAGAGTAATAAGTAAACAAGTTAGCTATCACACCAAAGAAAGACAATAGAATACAAATTATAAGTATAGAGTCCAAAATACTTTTTTTAGTAAATCTTATATCAAGAAATACTAGTAAAACTTCAAAAATGACGACACTTAATCCAACAATATGAACACTTAATTTAAATTTGTATCTTTTATTCATTACATTATCCTTTCAATTTTACAAAACAAAAGCTCTATTTTATTCCCAAAAAATCATATAATTTATCTTGTGCTTTATCAATTAACGCTGATGCTTCATAATCTATTGCAGCAGCTGCTGGAACTGCAAGAAGGCTAACTCCTCCGCTCTCGGGTGCACCAGCAACACCTGCTGCTGCTAGCTCTCCTGTTAACACTCCTACTCCAGTAGAAACATATACTCCAGTAGCCTGTATACCTGTCTTAATTATTCTTTGACCAACTGTATTTCCATTATCTTCACTCCATGTATTAGCTATATCAAAAACCGTAGTAACTGCTGTTGCCAATGTTCCTATTTTAGATATCTTCTTATATGGTTTAAAATTTACATTACTATTATTTGGATATAATTCTATCGTTCCACGACTATTAGTGAAAATCTCTGCCTTTTTTTCTATACTAGCTACTGCCTCAGAAAATGAACCTGTTGCTGATCCTAGAACTTTTGGTATTATATCATCTCCTTTGGGAATTTTCCATGGTATCAATGGTTTTGTACTATTAAGTCCATCATTTAAATCGTCTAAAAGACTTTTATTATCTTCTCCCTTTATTTCATAAACTGATTCCTGTGGATTGCTTGGTGGCTTTGCTCCTAAACGAACATCCTTAATTTGAGTAGAATCTGTATCAATTGCGCTTCCTACACAAGCTTTAGATCCAGCCATAGCAGATATTAAGAGCCCCATAGAGATTTCCATTATACTTTCACCTATTTTTTTTGTAATTGCAATTACATCGGCAACTCCGGCTGTAGGCTCATCATCTGTAAAAGCTCCATAGCTTTGTCTATCACTTCCATTTTGATACACAATACTTCCTTTAACATAAAACTCATTTTCAATAGATATATAACCACTTTTTCCTTTTTGGACTCTTATTTTACTTGAAGCATTTATTGATACACTTCCACCACTTATACTTACACTTCCACCACTTACACTTAAATTGCCTGAACTACTAAAGGTAATTCCATTTTCATCATTTAAATTTACATTAAGGCCACTTCTATGAAAATTTATTGCTCCAGGAAGCATATCCAAGTAGTCTCCAGTTTCTGTTGCTAAATACCTATTATTTGTATCTGAGAAATCATCACAGGCTTCTCCATTTTTTCTTACACAATTTGTAGCTATTGGAGCTGCTTTTATTTCATCTTGGAAATATAACATTGCATTTTCTCCAACTAACGGCATTGAATAAAGTATATTTCCTGTTGGTGGTGTATAATAAAACCACGCTGCTGTAGCTGGATTTTGACCCTCATCTATATTTAAATGAAGCTTTAGCGTTTCTCTGTTTCTCTCTAAAACTTTTCCTTCAAGAGATACTCCTTTGATTTTATGGTTATAGAGCTTATCAATCCAGATTCCATCTTTCCTACAAAATCTATATTTATATATTAATTCTCCTTTCTGAAGCTCTGCCTCAAATTGGTTAACATATAAATTCTTTTGTTTAAAATAAATTATGTCTCCTATTTCTAGCTTATCACGTACTTCTACTTCATAATAAAAGAAATCTGTATCATGAAAATCTACTCCAAAACCGTTGCTTAAAGCTTTATGATATGCATCTAAATCTTTGCAAGCTTTATAATTTATATCATCTCTTACTTCATAGCTCTTACCTGTGGGTCTTCCCAAAAAGAATGCATTTTCAGATTTTATTATATCACAAATTAGCTCTAAGCCTAAATGACTAGCCACTCTTTTCAAAAAATCCCAATCTGTCTCTTTGTACTGAAATAAGGGCTTGCCAATACTCCTTGGTTCACTCATGCATTGAGTAAATCCATATATTTTGTAGTCCCTAAGTATTTCTTTAACTAGATTGTCATAACTCATGTGATAATCTTGAAATGATCTTGTTTTTTCTGCAATGTCCAAATTAATGCTACTTGAAGCTGCTTCTAACTCTAAATAATATAGTCCTGTTTTATTGGTTGTTTTTATATTTTGTACTATTCCATTAAATATTATGGATTTTTCATTGTTTTCTAATTCTTCATACAAAACAATTTTATCTTCTGTAGAAGCTTCTGTAGCATATTTAAAATTTAAACTGTCATCTATTAAACATTTAATATATAAGTATCCATGTTCACTTGGCCTACAACAAATCTTAATATCTTCTATATTTAATATACTGTATGGACATTCTATCTTTAACTTATGAAATGCCTCCATCCTCTCTAATTCCCCCTTATTTAAATATTTTTAGTCTTGTCCATGATTATCAAAGGTTATTACCCCACCACAATCACAAAATATTTTTGAATCTGTTGTAAGTGCTGGCTGGCCATCAATTAAAGTATCACCCTTTGCATTTTGCCATTGTCCTTGTATTTGCAACATACATTTTTTTCCTATTTGTATTGATCCATCTTTATTAATAACCGTTATATCAATCTGTTGTGGCAAACGGCCTTCATTTGCACAAACTCCAAAATATGGTATATTATCTACTGGTTTTGAATCTGTTTTGTTTAATAATGGATTACCTTTTGCATAACTTCCATGACTAACAGGAAGATTTATCTTTCTTAAATTGCTCCCCTTATCACATTTCATCTTTGCCCCTCTAACAATATAATAAACTGCCATAAAATCTCCTCCTAATAAATAAATTAACTACTTCTTATCTCAAGTCTTTCAAGATTAATTCCATTAAAGTCTCTTCTTAATAAGCTTTCAGCTACATCTAATCTAACGATAATCATCGTTTTTGAGCTTTCCTTAAGCTTAAAGATTTTTTTATTCTTTATTTTCTCTTCATTTAATATAAGCTTTTTAACAACTGTTTTATTTAAATTCATTTCTGCTGCTTGACTTAATGCTTCTATTTCTTCAAAGATTGGCAAGTAGTATATATTTTGTTTTGAATTTTCAAAATCGACTAAACATATCATTTTAAAGATTATATTTGGATCGTATTTTTCTATTATTTTTTTTATATTCTCAGATACTAAAAAAAACGGGTGCTCTAAAATATCTACATAATTATTATTGTTACTAGTTTTTACATATAGAACCATTGCATCTTTTATTTTATCTGCATTTACTAAAGTTAAATTTCTAACATCAATTTCTTTAGTCCAATTCACAATAGTTGGAATACCTGTACATCTTTCATCTTGTTTTAATAAAAAATAATCCATATTTAACCCCTTCCTAACTAATGCTCTCCTATTTTTCTTTTGGAGTTTCATAAATAAGTATTGTTTTATCACGAAATTCTCCGGCAAATATGTTTATTTCTTCATCTTTTTTCATTTCTTTATATTCCTGACATTCCACCAAATCGCTTATTACAGCTTCTAAAAATTCAATTCCAATTTCATGATACTTGTTTGCCTCTTTAAGCTTTATCTTTTCTATATCAATTTCAGTTATCGCTCTGTTATATGCTTTTCTTTTTTCCTGCAATTCTTTTTCATGGTCAAAAAGTGCTTCATATATGCAGCTAAAATCAATATTTACTGAGCATTCTTCTTTATCTAAAAACCATCTGTCATCATATAAATCAATTCTGTAAGTACCTGAATTCTCCATTATGCTTGTCCTTAGATAAGAAATATAGATATACTTTATTTCTCTTTTTAAATTCTCTTCCTGTATTTTCTTAGCTTTATTACAAACCTCTTTAAATTTTGAAATTATCGTTTCTTTTAATTTCTCTTTATTTTCCTTAAAATTTTCTAGTATTTTAGGATATTCTTTTTCAAAATATCCAATCACATATTTTTCTTTAAATTCATCCATTAGCTTTTCTTTATCTATTGGAATTACCATTATCTTTCACCTCTTGCTACAAGTCCTCTTATTGAGTATTGATTTTTCCTCCACTCATAACAACATCGTCTTTGATTTTAATACTTGCACCAGATTGAGATAAAGTAACTCCTCCATCTCCATATATCGATACACTTCCACCACTTATACTTACACTTGAACCTGACATTGAAATATCATTATCGCTTTTTACTTGTATTCCTCCATTGTCATCTAAAGTCATCAAATTGCTTCCTGAAATAATGTCTATTCCTCCAGGTCTCATTATTATTTCTTTTCCATATTTCGTGCTAAAACTCTTCACATCTGGATCACTGCGTTTACTTTGATCAGAATCTGAATATGGATAATGTAGAGAATTTAAAACATATGCATGATTTTCAACGTTATCTGGGAAATATAGTCTTACTACATCTTCAACTTCAGGCATACAATACCAGCCTGTACCATATGGTGATGAAAAAACTGTAGCATATTTAAACCATTTTGCTCCTTCACTTTCCGTTGGGCTACCATCTAATTCTAACGATACTTTTACCTCATCCTTTTGAACGTCTAAAACCCTTCCCTGAAGTGATACACCTACAATTCCATCATTATATAATTTTTCTACCTTCATGCCTCTTTCATCTCTTAAAATACATTTATTAACAAGGGCACCTTTTATCATTTGAATATCACATTGGTACACCATAAGTTTTTTCCCATTAAATGCAACATCATCATATAAGTTCATTATCTTATTAGTTGTTATTTCATAACTTATTAAATCTAAATCCGATAAACTGTAACCTTCATTGTAAGCTTTCAATTTATATTCAAGAAGTCCCTTTTTTATTGAATAATTGAATTCAGTAAGATTTCCGCCCTTACCTCCACCAGCCCAGCCTATTGAATATTTTATTCCTGAAAGACTGCATGCTGGAACCAGTCCAACATTAAAATGTGAAGCTAATCTCTTTAAAAATTCCCAGTCAGTTTCTCTATATTGAACTAATAATTGATTTACTTTAATTGAGCCTGTTACATTATTCACCATACTATAGCTTCCATATTTGCTATTTATTTTATTGAATACATTAGTATATGTGAATTGTTCATTTTGGAAAGTTGCACTACATTTTAAGGTATCCATTAAATAAGTATAGCTTAAGGCCTCTATTTCTAATGTTCTAACATTGTTTTTCACACTTATGCTTATATTCGTTACAATTCCATTAAAAAAGGGTTCTATATTTTGCTCTGCATTAGTTAATGCTACACTGATAGTTTGATTTTCACTTGCTGTCTCAACATATTCATCTGTACTTTCTTCGCTTAGTATTCCACTTATATAAAATCTTGCATGTTCATTTATTTCTTGTACTAACCTAAATTTATTAATCTTCTCAAATTTATATGGCGATACTATAATATCTCCATAGGTATAAACATATTCTTCATTCATTCTCTCCTACCCCCAATTAATTATTTTCAACTTTTTTAGTTTTTAAAGTATTAACCATCTCCACTACAATATCTTTCCATTCATCATACTCACTATAACTACAACTGAAAGTTCCCATTATTGTTTTCTCTTGAAGTGCAAATAAAAATATAAAATTATATAAAAAATCATCTATTGCGGAACTTTTGAAATCGAAATATCCAATCTTCTTTTCCTCTACTTCTAAAATTCCTTCATCAAAATATATATTTGAAGGATTAAGCCTATTATTAATCATTTTCATCGCATCTTTAAGTTCTTCTATCTGTTCGTCTGTTAAATAACTGTCTATTAATTTAAAAGTTACTGCTATACTTCCATTTTCATTTGATTTAATAATATCTGGTCTATTTTCTGATGGATATTTTAATTTTTTTGCTTCTAATGGCATATCCTCAAAAGTATTTGGAATATACATTTTTATTTTTCCATCAAAAAATTCTGCTTCTTCAAATTCATAAAATTTCTTTCCAATTTTTATTGGACCATTACAGATATCTTTTTGCTCTTCTTTTTTTTCTGCTGCATTTATATAGTCCAAAATTTTTTCATCTAATCTTTCTTCCATCCTTTCTTTCCTCCCCATAATTTAAAATTCTATCTAAATAAATTCCTTAAACCTAAAATCCGTCTAACCCCTGATGTTTACTATAAATATTTATATATTTATCTATTTTCATATTTAACTTTGTATATATTTTTCTATTTTGATATGTAACTAGTTTTATTTTTAAATATAAAACTTTAAAACTATAAACCTGCGTTTATATTCTCATTACTTGATCTTTAAAATTTGATGATTACTCCTTGAGAACTGCTAATCAATTAGTATCTTCTTAAATCTTCCACTGCCTCTATGTCCATTTCTATCTCTTCCATCTTTCACGCTTCTAAGCACTTCTAAAAGATAGTTGTATAGCTCCTCATTCCCATATTCCTTAAACTCAATCCCTAACTTATTCATAAGATAACTTACTATTATTTCTTTTTGAATTGCTTCTTTACTTTGAACACAAAGCATAGCAAATGATATATCCCAAGCTTCATTTAAATTACAGCTTAAGGCTTCTCTCCCAAACCTTCTTAAAATCTCAGGATTTAAACTGGTATTTCGATAAGCAGCATAAGGCGCATAAATTGTATTTACTGTATCATATTCAGTGCTTAAATCCGTGAAATCCGTATGATTAATTCTAAGCTTTGCACCACTTCTTAATTTGAATCTGCAGATTTCAATTTCATCTTCTCTAAGTTCTAATTTATCCGTTAAACTTATCTCAGTTGAATTTATTTTAAAATCGCTTTCCAATTTCTCAGGCAGAAATTTTATTTTTACAAGCATAAGCTTATTGTTACAGACATATTCAATCTTTTTTTCTTCCTTTAAAAGATAAAGAACCCCTTGATATTTTATTATTCCTTTTGTCAGTTTTATATAATCATCAGAAACTTCAATATCACATCCAGAAATTATTCCATTGGAGTATTCCCTAAACTGTGCATTAAAAAATTCTCTAGGAAAATCCCTAAGCTCCTCAAGCATTTCTATTTTCAAAAGTCTTCCACCATTAAATAGTGGATAATTATTTTGAAACACCTTTTTCCCTCCTCGTCTTCAAAATTCCCTTAACCAGCATTCCGCAAGCAAATTCTTAAATTCTTAAATTCCGAACGCGCCAGCTCCTAACTGTAAATTGTAAACTGTGCACTGTAAACTGCTATTTCCTTCCGTCGAAAAAGTTCTCTTCCCACTTATCATTTTCAAAATAGAAGAACTTTTCCTTTCCTATATATAGTTCTTCATCTTTTCTTAAAATAGCTAACACATAAAAGCCCCAAAGTTCTTCTTCTTCCCATACAAAGAACTTAACCTCATTGTTTTCAATATTATCTGTTTCATGTTGATTAATAGGGAACTTTTCTCCTATTATTTCTGCATTTGCTTTTTCTAATTCTTCTTCATTAAATTGATAATCATATTCGAACTTAACCTTATCATGACTATCCTTTAAATATAATTTAAGAAGAATTCTATCCATAAATCTTGATATAAAGCCTTTATTTATTTCTCTTCCTTTTATTAAGGTCTTTTGCTCTCCTGTGTGAGTATAAGCAGTTAAGACATATGGAAGTGTTGGTGTTTTACTTTCTATATTTATGTCTGCATATCCAAAGTTTTTAGCATATAAGTATTTCAAAGAACCTTTAAGACATGCTAGTTTTAATTCATACTCTTCTTTTGTTTCTTTTTTGCTCTTATTTATTTCAATTATTCTTCCTGGTATAAATTCTTTTAAAGCATCTCTAAAGATGTCCACCTTACAAGATTGTCCAGTTAATTTAATTAATGAATAATCGTAAAGTTCATCATTTTCATATAACTTTTCTAAAAATTTCTTTATTATGCTATAGACATCACCTTTAATTAAAGTTGTTATTTCATATATGCTTAAAGAAATACTTGGTGCTTCCTTAACTACTTCAAGCTTTCCTCTATTCATATAAGATAATTTCCACTTATCAAAGTTAATTAAGTTTTCTTCAGAAATTCTCATGCCCTCTGGAGCTAAAATAACCTTCAACATATCTGGATTTGAAAAGAATAGCTTTTTAACTTCTTCTGCCAAATCAAATAAGAAATAATAATTACTTCTAACCTTGCAGTAATCTTCTTTACTTCTTGTTTCATAAAGTTGAAATTTTGTTGGTATAATGCTTTCTGCCTTTTCATATTCTTCATTTAAGGTTTCATATAATTCCTTAATGCCATTCTTATCAACAAATCTAAATACATCTATTTTAAATTCATCTATTATAGCTTTTTTAATGCTTTTATCCTTATTAACTAACTCATTTGCCATTAATATTTTTATAAACTGCATTATTCTAAAGGTAAGATTATTTCCTCCAAAATCTGTATCACCATTTTCATAAGAGGTTTCAATATCTAACTTGTAAGAAACTCTGCTGTTGGAAATTCTAAAGCTACAGCCAGTAAGATCTGTGGTTCCGCCACCACAATCTATAATAAGAGCCTTGTACCATTCTCCTTGTACATATTTCTTTTTTTCAATTAACTCGGAAATAGTATTGTAAAGTACTGCTGCACTTTCTTCTAAAATATTTTCACTTTCAACGGTATAATCTCTTAAAATATCTTTAAATAAAGTATGGAATTTATATTTTTGTTTTGATGGACATGATATATAAATGTTTTTAAATTTACATTTAAATCTCTGCTGCGCTAAAGCTATAATGTATTCTAAGTAAGCTTTTATAATTTCTTTTCTTTTTATAAAGGTTGTTTTTTCCTTTACATCTATAACTTTTTCTTCTTTTTCAAAATCACTTATCCATCTCTTTATGTCATAAAATAAGCTCATTCCATCTTCAACATATCTTCTTCTAGACTCCAGCATTGCCTCATAGCCAAAGACATATTCAATTTCAGCATCCCTTATATTTTTAACTCCTACAACACTTGGTATAAGTGGTGTTATTTCAATGTTTTCTTTAGTTTCATTTATTATCTTAACGAATTTTACTCTATCATCTTCATAACTTTCACTATCACTTTCAGTTTCCTTTAACCCCGGAAATATTTCTTTATCTATATAAATTCCAGCTGTTGTATTTGAAGTTCCAAAATCAATAGCTAAAGGCATTTTTGTTTCTACTAAAGGCTTTACTTCAAATTGAAGAATAGGCAGTGAAATAAAGCTTAAAATATGATCCTTTTCAACAATGTTATTTTCATAAATATCATAAAGTAGCTCTGAGTCCTTTTCTGAAAAGAACAAAAGGCTATAATGCTTGCTCTCAGTCTCCTGCGCTTCTATAAATTCACTCTTTGTTAAATAATATTCTTCCTTATTATTTTGAACTAATTTTTTTATATTGAAGATAGTGCAGACTTTATAATTGTTATCAACTAAAAGCACATTGCCTTCTTCAAGCTTTTCTTTGCTCTTTAAAATATAGTTGTCATAAATTTCAAGAGCTAAAGCTTCATATATTGTAAGCTTTCCTGGATAATCTATATTGTTATTTTTGATTAGTTCCTTTTTACTTCTTCCTAAAAAACTCTCAAGTCTTTCAACTCCACCAGCTTGATGTTTTTTTATAAGCTTTAAATCTTTTTCTCCCCTATACTTCATTATGAGCCTTACAAGTTCTTCTTTATCAAGAGGATTCATTATACTCTTTACTAACTTTTCTTTATTACATATTTCTCGTAACTGAAAAGTAGTCATGAGTCTTAAATCTTTTTCTCTATATTTATTTTTTCTGCCTGTGTCCTCACTGCTCTTATGCAGCTTATATGAATATAAACTCATTTCATCCTCCTAAAATTAATAGCCAATCTTCAATTATCAATCGTCAGTTATTACTACATAATTGATCCTTGAGCATTGATAATTGACCATTGCTATTCCACCATAACTATCTCATTAATTCTCATAGTATAATCAAGTCCAATAATTCCAAAATGCTTATCCCAAAATATAAAGGGTTCCATATTAATAGGTAAAAAAGTTTCTAAAACAACTTCTATTTTATTTTCAAGTTTCTTTTCTTTCACTTCATCTAAATAAATATAAATACTTTTGGGTTTATCTTTATTTAAATAAACTATGCTGTTTTTAAAGATTTCCTTGATAATTTTTTTTAGTAGCTGAATGGAAGTACCAGTTTTATATAAAGTGACAAAACCATTTAATAAAACATCTCTTTCCTTATTATCAAAACTCCTTATATCCTTTGCTAACTTTTCTCCATAAACCTCATTTAATATATCCTTATACAAAAACCTTTTATATATCTCTGTTTTATTTAAACCCTGCTTTAAATCTAATTCTCCTAGGTAATGTAACAGAATATCTAAAAGAACTTCTCTAAATTCCCTGCTTTCCTGAACATTTATATTAAATAAATCCTTGAAAACTTCATAAAATCTATAGTATTGATTTACTTCAATAACTTTATCCTCTGGAAGGGAAACTGAATTAAGATGCTCTAATGCAACTTCAATATAGGGACTATAGATTTCCGCAGGTATAAATTTAATATCCCCTCTGGGAATCTTTTCTTTATCTGCTTTTAACAGAGCTTCCCAAATGTAATTCATATTAATCTTCCTTCACATCTGTATTCTGGATAAATAAATTGCACTTCTGAAACTAAAAAGCTTAAAATGTCTTTGTTTAAATAATTTTCTTTATCAATTGGTTCAAAATATAAAACAAGAACTTTCTTTATTTTATCTTCTCTTATTTCATCAATGATAAAATCATTAACCTCATAAGTCTCTTTGTCTTCCTCTAAAGTCTCTTCCATTAAAACAACCTCTTTAAAATTCAGATATTTTGCTGCTTTAAAGGAATTTATAAGCCTTGCAAGCTCTGTTTTTGTCTTTATAGTATAAGCTTTATCAAAAGCTAACTTATTAGAAAAATTTATATTAACTTCATTACTCATAAGCTCGTATTCATACTTTTTCTTACTATTTTTATCAATGCTTATAATGCTTAATAATTTCCACTCTACTGCTTTATCAATATTTGAAGCAATTACTACAGCTTTTTTAGTAAAGGTAACCCCGTCAATAGCTTCATTTTCATGATCAACTAAATAGCCGTTATTTATTCCTTCTTTTTCAATTGAAATATTGTGTTCATACCCCACCTTATCAATGCAAGGTATTGGGAAGCCATCACCTTTTAAGATTAACTCTCTTACATTCCAAAGTGGCATCATGTCATATTCTATGAACTCACTATATTCTTGAAAATCCACTTCTATTGAAGTTATGTTTTCCTCTTCTTCAATGCTATCTTCACAGCCTGTTAAAATAACATTTGCAAACTTATGAATATATGGATTATTTATTGTTGTCCAAGCTATGTTGCTATTTATGAAGCCTTTATATAATTTGTATACTATATTTTTGTATTCACAATTTTGAGTAACTGTAAAATAGGCTTCATGTGTCTTTTTATCTGTTTTAATTACTCCCTTTAGCTTAAAGCTTTCTTCAAGAAATTTCTTATAAGTGGAGTAATCGCCTTTAAGATAAATCTTAAATAAATTTTTATGTTCCTTAGCTTCAAGGGACTGCTGAATTTCTTCAGCAGCATATACCTTATCTTCTAGATCTCCTTTAAGCATTGGAAATAAAAAGTCTTCTGTTACATCATATCTATCTCTTTTTACAATAGTTGAATAAACATTGTACTTTTCTTTGATATAAGGTAACTCACTAAATACTCTCTTTTCTAATTCATATACCTTATTATTTGAATGCTCCTCTAAAGCTTCAAACACACTATTCATTATTTGTTTTAGCAACACTCTATCCTTTAAGTCTTTTATTTCATTTAATTTTTCATAAATTCTATCATCCATATTTTCACCTGCGTTTAAATTTTATTTTGCTGTAGGTTGGGCTTTTGCTGTTGCTTGATCAATTGCAGCTATTTTTTCAGTTACCTTTGTTACATCGTCTGCATCTCCCAAGCTGCTATATACGTCTTTGGCTAAAAGGTAAAGTACCTTGGCTGAGCTTGTATCTCCTGCTGAATATTTTTTATCAGCTTCTGCCTTATATTTATCTGCTTCACTTTTCTTATCTGAAGTTTCATTAATTTTTTTATCCATAAGTGCTATTTTTTCCACTAATTCATCGGCTAAACTGTTATCATTAGCTTGTTCAAAAGCTTCCTTCGCTAATGCATAGTACATTTTTGCACTTACATAGTCTCCTGCTGTATATTTTAAATCTCCATTTTTTCTTAAATCTATAGCTTTTGCTTCGCTATCCTTAGCAGCCTTCTTATCATCTTCTGCTTTTTTAGCTGCATCGTCTTGTTGTTTTTTCTGATCATCTGCTGCCTGCTTAGCATCTGCTGCTGCCTTATCATCATCAGCCTTCTTTTGCTTTGCATCTGCTCCTTTTTGATCATAAATCTTTTGGATTTTATCCATAGCTTCTTTCTTTTCATCCTTTAAATTTGCATCTATTGCTAAATCTTTAGCTTGTAGATAATTTCCTAAAGCTCCATCTAAATCTGCGTTTTCTACTTGCTTATCTCCTAAAGTTAATAAATCTGAAATCTTTATAGCCTGCTTTGCTAAATCCATCTTTTTTAATACATAACTTCTTTCAATATTTTCTGCATCTCCTGCCTTTTCCAAGGCAAGTACATATTTATCAAGAGCATCTTCGTATTTTTTTCCATCTAAAGCTTTATCTCCATCGATTACTATTCCTGTATCTTTATAATCATCATCTAAGTCTTTTTCTTCAGGTAGCTTATACTTTTCTGCTATATCTAAAGCTTTTTTATATTCTTCCTCTGCTTTTTCCATATTTCCATTTTGAATGTATTGTTCTGCATTATTTTTGGCCTTGTTCATTGCAGCTATATCATTTTCTTTTTTATTTTTATATATCATAAATGCCCCTACCCCGATTGCTATAATTAAGAGTAAGAGTATGGCAACTATTATTGCTATTTTTATCTTTTTGCTTCTTTTAGGATCTAAATATGCTTTTTCTACAAAAGTCAAAGCTAAGGTATAATTTTCAATATCTTTTAGCTGCTTTGATAGGATCATATCTTCGACGCTATCAAGTACTTCCTTTGGTTCCTTAGCACCTTCTAAAGCATCTTCGATTTCCTTGCCATCACAATTTTCCCATACACCTTTTGTAAGTAATGCAAAGACATCTCCATCTGCGACTTTAATTTTCTTTGACATATATATCTTTCCTAAATTGCTTTGCCCTAAATAGGAGGAAAGGTTATTTCTTTCAAAATGCTTTGCAATAGCATCTTGAGGAATCATTTCATCATCTACTAAATTTTGAGCTAAAGACTGGTCCTTACTTTTATGTTTTAAGTAACCATCTTTGAAGTAATAAAATCTAGTATTTCCTATAACCGAATAAATTACTTTACTATAATTAGTTACAACTACAGTAATTGAAGCCTTTAATCTTACATTTCTACTGCTTCCAATTAATTCGCTATTTACATCCCTTAAATATTTTCTTAAGAAGAATCTATTCATGGTAGGTCTTGCTGAAAAGTTTTTTATAAACGTTGTTACAGCAAGCTTAGCACTTTCTAAGTCCTTATCTTCATCTATTCCATCAGCTATTACATAACATGCATAATTATCTAATTCAACAAATGCAAAATAATCTTTATTTTGCAGATACGTTCCTTCTTCTGATACAAAACTTGTATTAAATTTTGAGTTTAGCTTCCTCATTATCTTCACCCTAACCTTGTTATTCAATTGTCAATTTTCAATGATCAATGGACTCTAATAATTTTCAATTGTCAATGCTCAATAATGTAGTTCCATTGAGCATTGCTCATTGCTCATCGACCATTGCTTTTGCATTTCATAAGTATAATACTTCCATTGCTATTATTTTTATTGTTATTTTCAACATTTCCCATGATTATTTCACATTTTTCATTTATATTACAGTTCTTATCTCCTAAGATTTTTTCAAAATCAGTCCATCTTAACCCTTCATATACTCCTTTTGTCATTATCACAATTATGTCATTTTTGTTAAGCTTAATTGGTGTTTCAGAAAGTTCTATATCTCCAAGGGCTTCCTGCCCAATATAATAAAGCAGCTTTCTTTCTTTAATAGCATAAAGGGCTTCTTTTTTTTGAAGCTTACCCTTATAGTATTCTTTTTGAGCCAATTCACTTATTGTATGTCCATTACTTAATTTAATAAGTTCTTTATTTCTAAAAACTGCAAGCATCACATCTCCAGCCAAAGCATAATTTAATAAATTATTGGTTACAGCTACAGCCATTACACTTGCTCCACCTTTATCATTTTCAACTCTTTTTAAGATTTCAAGATTTGCTTTATTAAATGCTTTCTTAAAAAAATAAGGAAATCTATCCTTACTTCCTTCTTCTTCAAACATTTTTATTATGGTTTTAACTGAGGTAATACTTGAAATTCTTCCTGCTTCATTATTTCCAAGTCCATCTGCCATAACAGCTAAGGTGCCGTTACAGGTTGTAATAACCTCTCCATAATCTTCTTGGATTTCTTCCTGGCCAATACTTATTTCCTGTGCTATTTCCAAGGTTTTCTCATTTATTTTATGAAATAAATACCTTCTTAAAGCAAGAAGAACTATGAGCATTACACAGAGAAAAAATATTAAATTTAAATTTGAATAATTAATTTCCTTTAGCATAAATGCACCTACTCATTATCCTGCCATTCAAAATGTTCTCCACAGAATGGTACAAATAAAAATTTACTCTTTCCAAGTTCAATCACATCAAAAGGCTTTAACTCTGATGGCATATAAACTGGTTCTTCATTTAAATAAGCAATTCCTGAGGAGTCTCCTGGTAATAATACATAGTTCTTTTTCTTTGGATCATAAACCACTATTGCATGATTCCTTGCTGAAATGCCGTTGTCTCCAATAATTTGGATATCCATATCATCAGCTCTACCTATAAAGTTTTTTCCATTTTTAATTTTATAGTCCTTACCAACCCTTGTCCCTTCAATACATACAAGCCAGCCACATACTGGGTCAATTTCTTGATATAAAAGATTTGCTTCTATTTCAAATTTTTCTTGAACTGGTTCTGGCCTCTCTTTTGTTGAAGTATCTATATTGCAGTATGGACAAATGCTACCATAACGTCTTTCACTAAACATGTGTCCATTTGGACATCTAATTAATCCCATTCTTAACCCTCCAATTTATTCAGTTATGAGTTATGAGTTTAGAGTTATGAGTTGAGTGGTAAAAGTCTTCGACTTTTAGTCACAATTCACAATTCTTAATTCTGTTATATATGAAACAACTCGACTTCCTTCAGTCGCTGAGTAAGTGATTCAAACATAATATCTTTGCTAAGATAGTTACTTCGCATAAGCAAATTAACTAAGTTCGCGAAACCAAATCATAGCTTTGGGCTTTCACTTATCTACTTAAGTAAAAGTTTAACTTTAGATATAAATAAAATATCTCCCTTTTTCAATTCACAAGGAGCGTCTTTTACTATTCTGTATTTTGTATCATCATCACTCTTTTTAATGGTTATGCCGCTTCTATCTGATAGATCTTCTATATACCATTTTCCTGCTGCATAATTTAAAACTGCATGATTATTATCAATATACTTTGAGTAAATAGAACAGTTCAAATCTATAAAAACTTCATTATCCATTGAGTTTTTTCCAATGATAAAGGAAATCCTCTCTCCTATCTCCCAAACTCTTATGATTTCATTTTCTTCATTAACTAATTCAATTCTGCTTATATTACTTTCATCTTTAACTGTATCTTCTCTATATAGTTTCTTATACAAATTAATAAAGCCTGCTAAACCAAAACCTAAGGCAATTAATATTAATAATCCCCTTATGTAAATTGAGTCTATAGTTATATAGGCAACTACACAGATTAAAGCTATTATAATTCCTATACACACATTTATTAATTGTATTGTCATTAGTAATTTATTATTAAATTTCACATTGTTTTCATCATTCAAAGTAACCACTCCATTACTTTCTTTTTACATTAAAAAAACTATCAAACATTTTGCTAGTATCTATTGGATTCTTTTCTTTCTTTAACTTGTCTTTATTAACTTCACTGCTATTAGCATTAAATCCAAAGAAACTCTCAAAATATTTATTTAAGTTATCTATGCTTTCACCTTTGTCTTGATATTTTATATTATCATTATTAGTCCTATTAGTTTTTCCATTACTTTCTCTATTGCCACTTTTATCTTTAAAATTGGCTCTTTCATTGTCATATTTCTTTCTTGTTTCTTCTTTGCTTAATACTTCATAAGCTTCATTTACTTCTTGAAATTTGCTTAAAGCATCTTTATCATCAGGATTTCTATCTGGATGATACTTCTTAGCAAGACTTCTAAAAGCTTTTTTTATCTCATCGGCTGTTGCATTAGTAGTTAGATTTAATATTTTATAATAATCTTTCACATTACACCCCGGTTTGTTCAGTTTACATTCTACAGTTCACAATTTACAGGTTACAATTTATGCCCTTTAGGGTACCCTGCGGGCAGTTTACAGTTGAGATGTGAAATCCTTACGGATTTCTTTGTTCTGATTCTAATACTTCATAGATACTCCAAGCTTAATTTCCTTATAATTTTGAATCCCTATAATACCACAAAGTGGTACGCTCTTTTGTTCTGTGTTGAATTTAGAATATGGCTGTAGATATTTCTTCAGCAGAAGTTGTTCCAGTTCAGCTTGTCCCAAGCTTGCTTTGTATGCAACTTGAAATGGTTATGTCTTCTTAAAGTTAGAATCTCATAACTATATTCTATAGCACCAGAAACAATTGAGATTAGTCCTTTTCGGTTGTTTGTATCTATATTAGAAATAAGTAATATGATGAGTGGAGTGTTTCATTGGAATTTTGATGGTAGCGATTCTTGACTAGAAGTTGTTCCAAAACGCTTGTTCAATGCCTGTCATTGAAGCAAGCATTTTGGGTGCAACTTCTGGTCTTAGAATCACCCATCTAAATTCCACAGAAACCGGAACACATCATATTACTTACTTTGGTTTGCTACTGCTATATTAAGCGCTATATCCGCCTTCTATTGTAACAGTGCTTAGCTTGTCTTTCTTTTGTCTTACAACAAGTTCGAAAGTACCAATACCTTCAGTGTCTCCAAAAACTTCTTTGTAGTCTACTACAAAAGCATTTGGATATGTTATTTTTCTGATAACTTGATCAGCTGAAATTACTTCTACAGTAATTTTTCTGTAACAGTCAGCTTTTTCTGCTGGTACTAATGACCATGTACCCATTTTTCTTGTGCTGTCAAATGGATCTCCATCTACTGCTGTTAATATTTTTCCAGTTATAACCATTGTACTTCCAACGTCTTTTGATCTTGCATTTGAATCTTGTGGAGTATCTGTAGTAAGTTTTACAGTTTCAACACTTTCTATGCTTAAATCAATTGTTTCTGCGCCTTCAATTTTAACTTTAAATCCCATTCTTAATATCCTCCTTTAATTCTATTCAGCAAAACCGCCTTCAAATTTTACTGCTGCAGTTTTATCTTTCTTTTGTTTAGCACATAATTTGAATGTTCCTACACCTTCTACATCACCATATTCTTCTTCATAGCTAACTACGAAAGCATTTGGTAATGAAAATTGTCTTACAATTTGAGATGCTGAGATAACATCAACAGTTACCTTTCTATAACAATCAGCTTTTTCTGCTGGTACTAATGACCATTGAGCTAGCTTGATTGTAGTATCTGCTGCCTCTCCATTTACAGGTGTTAAAATTTTACCTGTAATAACTAGTGTTGTTCCTAAATCTGTTGAACGAGCATTTGAATCATCTGGAGTATCTGTTTTGAATTCTACTGTTTCGATACTTTCAATGTTTAAATCAATGCTTTCTGCGCCCTCAACTTTTACTCTAAATCCCATTTTTTCTCCTCCTTAAAATTTTATATATAATTAAAATAAGTATTTAGTTACTTATTGTAATTAGCCCACTTCTGAATGTGCGTCATTACGTGTAATTTCAACCTCTAAGTTCTTAACATTTCCGTTAAATACTAAGTCGATATTACAAGTTCCAGTTCTTTCATTTATTACAAAGTTAATATCGTCGCCATCTTTTACGATAGCATTGCTATAGCCTTTGTGTGCCATCCACTTACTCTTAACACTTGTTGGATTATTACTAAAGAATTTAATAATATTATCTTCTTTAAAATCATTTGTGTAGAATCTTAAGATTCTTTCTATATATGTAGTTACAAGTGTCTTATAAATTGATTCAAAATCATTTTCAGTAGCTTGTAAGCTTCTAGCTTTATATACTGTAATTTGTTTTATATCTTTACCTTGAAGCTTTGCATTTTCTGAAGAGAATACAAATCCAAAGTTTTTCCTATTTATCATATTTTTAATTTCATTAGTGAAACCTGATATTTCCTTAGCTAAAGTTGTTGTTATCATAAGTGAATTAGAACCTGATTCTATATCAAATCTCACTCCTGGATATTCACTATATACATCCTTTAATTGTTCTCTCAAGTATTCTGGACATTGATATGCAGCTACAACCCCTGCTGCAATATATGAACTTCCTACATAAACCCCTTCAATCCATAGTTTCAAGAT
The DNA here is from genome assembly GCF_022320955.1 of Clostridium sp. YIM B02555. Taxonomy (NCBI): domain Bacteria; kingdom Bacillati; phylum Bacillota; class Clostridia; order Eubacteriales; family Clostridiaceae; genus Clostridium; species Clostridium sp. YIM B02555. The sequence continues at coordinate 62,930 of NZ_JAKJJY010000017.1, forward strand.
GTCTTCTTTTTCTTTAGATAATTCTGCTGCACCTTCTTCTGAAAGTACCATTCTCTTATCTAAAACAACCCCTGATTTTTCCTTTGGAATTACTGTAAAGTTAGGTATACATGGAATTGCAAATTCACTATAAGGATTGTGCATTAGCGGTTCACATTTATCCATAAATTTTTCGATTCCATTTGTCGCTATATGATTAAAAGTCGTATCTTCTCTTGGTTCAAAACTAAAGAATACTTGTATACGATACTTTCGAACTGTATCTAAAAGCATTGACAAATCTTCCATTGAATTTGAATCTGTTTTTTCTGCCTGCTTATTAGATTTAAATCTTTCTCTTCTAACCTTATTTTTACCTTGCCCTTCAAGCTCAATTGATGGAACAACTCCAAACCAAATTGTATTATCAAAATCATTCTTATCATTTACTGAGCTTAAGAAAGTATCTAATCTTGGAAGATTTTGAGCATTAACTAATCTGCTAAGCTTTGTATTTGTAACTAGTAAGCTTGGCTTCATTCCTTTGCTCTTAGTCTTATATTGATCGAAGAACATTTTAACTCCTAAAATCTTCTCAATTAGTGGTTTAACAGTTTTTATAAAATCATCTTTTGAACTCTTATAAAATTCTAAATAAGTGTTATAGTTGTTTATTTCAACATCTATATCTACACTGCTTTCCATAGTTGATGCTAATGGGCAGAAGGTTCTAACTACTAAGCTTTTTACATAATCTGATTTAGTTTCATTTACTTCATCATAATCTTCTTCAAAAGCTTCAATTAATCCCATATTTGCTTTATCATCTATGGCAATTAAAGAAGTTTCTTCCGCTTTTGGAGCTTCTAAAACTTTTAATTCTCCATTTTCCCCCATGCTTAATACTCCAAGCTTAAGAGGTTCATTAGAATTATTATTATCATCTCCACCAAGTAATAATCTTGTCTTAATATCTTCAATTGCTAGTGGAAGCATTGCCATTATATTATTATAATTTCCGCTTGCTTCTTCAAACATCACATTAAGCTTGTCCCCTAAATCTAACTTACTTGGATCTTCCTCATCTAATTCATCATATTTGCTGTAAGTATATTGAATTTCTTTTCTAGTTTGTCTTATATCATCCATTACCTTTTTAGGAGATATCATATCCAATAAATTTTCAAATTTGAAATCAACATTAGCTATTCCTTGAGCACGTTTTGTATCAATTAAAGTAAACAACATTTTTAAGAAGTCATTAGACTTATTAATTGGAATTTCTGTTATTAACTCTTGTGGAAAATTTTCTGGTTTCTTTAAGGTATACATAACCTTTTGGTTAGTTGCATTGTAAAAGGAATAAACTACTGGTGAGAATTTATCTAAAAATTCATCAAAGCTGTTTACTAAAAGCAATTCATTAATTTCCTTTATCTTATCGTCATTTAAGCTGTTCAATCCCTTTGTATCACCTACAACTGTAAGTAAATCTAACTTTTCAGGATTGATTTCCTCAAATAATATGGTTCTGTTCGTTTGCTGAATTACATCCACTTTTAATCCTCCTCAAATAATGTTTTTCAATCATATTGTTAAATTCATGCTTGTAATATTTTTCATATTTTCTGTAAGTTATTATACAATTAAAATATAACCTTGAATATTATACTAAAGTATAGTATTGTAATTTAATTGTAGTTATACTAATTAATAATATAATATAGCTTTTTTCCCATAAAACTAGTAATTTCAACCTTTTAAGTCCATATATTCCTCTTTACTCCCCCAATAAATGTCATTATTTTAAGAATCAAACGTATAAAATTTGGTATAAAAAGAAATTTTCTTATTTTTTTCATTATTTTTATCAAATACTTCTTTTCATTCCTCAAATTCTACTTTTTAAGACAACTTTGTTGACTTAACTCGAATTTTGATATATAATATTTTTCATTTTTAATATAAATCTATAATTTTTTCCAAGTATTTGAAACTACTTTTTCTCTCTAAAAATTACAAAAAAATTAGCAGCCTAGAAATTTATTTTCTAAAACTGCTATAAAAATTAATTACCTTTTAATTTTTCTCTTACGCTGTAATTTATAAATAATTAAACTTACTAATATCGCCAACATTATTCCCACAAATATCCAAACCTGTATTGGAAGTTTAAATTGAAATTTTAAATTATTAGCTTGCATTTTATAAATACAACCAAGTCCCGAATCTAATATATAAACATCGCCTTCATAATATTTTATGCCTTTTATTTCACTCTTATCTTTTAACTTTAGCAAATCAGAAATAATATAATTTGAACTTAATGAAGTTATAATATTTTGCTTACTATCGTAATATATTTTTGTATCTTTATCTAATATCTTACCTTCTTTATCTATAGCTAAATACCTCATAGTTCCAGCTTCAGTATATTTATAAATTGGACCTGCTACAATTTTATTAGGTGGATTTGCAATTAGTGGTGCTACTAATTTTTCTCCTTTAAATCTAGGTGAATTTATTGGATCTCCTCCACTAAAATCTGGCCATCCATACCACTTACCTTTATCTATTTTATAAAGGTAATCAGAATCCATTGCAACAGGCCTTTCTCCAACATTCTCCATGCCTCCGATAATTCCAATTAAATCTCCTTTATCATCAAAATCCCACCCAGTGATATTTCTTAAACCTGACGCATATAAGACTGATTTATTATTATTTAAGTTTATTTCATACACACTTGCATTAGCTAAATTTTGAGCCTTAATTTTTTGTCCTTCCTGACTTGAATTTCCATAGGGCATAAATGCCCCTGTCTTTTCATCTCCATAATTTATTCCATTTAAAATTATATCCATAGAACTTCTATCATAGGGAATTTTATCTGGAGAATAATTGCTATCATAGCTAGCAATTCCTGAATTAGTTGCACTGCCTATTGATAAAAGTAGGTTTGAATTCTTTATAATTAGGTTTCTATCTAAATATTTGCCTTCACAAGGTATATTGTCTAGCAACACTTTTAAGGCTTTATTGTTAAGGTCATAAGAATATAGCTCCGATTTTGATATAAAATATAATTTATTATTATGAAAAATCATATTTTCAATTTTTAAAGTTTTATCTTGTATTAAATTTTCTTCTAATCCATTTTCTTTAATAACCTTAATAGAATTGTCAAAGGCAATATATGTATTTCTATTTTCATCTTTGTCAAAAGCCTCAGCTCCATTACAATTTTTATAAGCTACACTCCAGCTTACATTACTTCCTAAGGTATTCATTCTATATTGACTTGAAACACTAAATACCCCAAAGGCCGAAACGACAATTATTATTGAAATAATCAAAAATTTTAGAAACCTTTTCACTTCATTCTCCCCTTACTATGAACAATATTCAATGATCATTGTTCATTGATTACTATCTCGCTATTTGGACTTCCATCTTAACTTTAAATCGTCACTGCTCAACTATCAATTAAATATTTTCCATAATAATTTTTCCTTGATAATTGAAAGTTAATTGTTGATAATTATATATTTCTCCTGACAATTGATAATTAATAATTAGATGTTTTGCCTAAAAATTAATCCTTAATTCTCCCTTCTATATTTATATTGTAAAGTAAAATAAATAAGACCAATATTTAAAAATCTTATTTATATGGTATACTATATAATGGTTAAATTAATGAAATAAACCAATACTTATAAGCAAAATTCAAGGAGGAAACATATATGATAGATCCAAGAAATACTCAACTTGCAAATAATTTAATTAATTATTCTTGTGAACTTAAAGAAGGTGAAAAAGTCCTTATCGAATCTAATGGAATGGAATCGCCTTTAGTTACAGAATTAATAAAAGAAGCATATAAAGTTAAAGCGGTTCCTTTTTTAGCTGTAAACAATAGCGAATCAAAACGTGAATTACTAATGGGCGCTACTAAAGAACAATTAGAACTTATGGGTAAATATGAAGCTATAAGAATGAAGGATATGGATGCTTATATAGGAATTAGAGCCAACAAAAATTCTTCTGAGCTTTCTGATGTGCCAGAAGAAAAAATGAACTTATATAACAAATACATTTTTTCTGAAGTTCATTCTAAAATAAGAATTAAAACCACTAAATGGTGTGTTTTAAGATATCCTACACCTTCTTTAGCTCAAGATGCAGATATGAGCACAGAAGCTTTTGAAGATTTTTACTATAATGTTTGTAATTTAGATTATTCAAAAATGTCAGTAGCTATGGATTCATTAGTTAACTTAATGAATAAAACTGATAAGGTAAGACTTGTTGGTCCAGGTACTGATTTAACTTTTTCAATAAAGGATATTCCTGCAATTAAATGTGATGGTAAACTTAACATTCCAGATGGAGAAGTTTATACAGCTCCTGTTAAAAACTCAATTAATGGTACTTTAGCTTATAATACTCCATCAATTTATAATGGATTTGCTTTTAATGAAATAAAATTTGAATTTAAAGATGGTAAAATTGTAAATGCTACAGCTAATGATACTGAAAGAATCAATGCAGTTTTAGACACTGATGATGGTGCAAGATATGTTGGTGAATTTGCAATTGGCGTAAATCCATACATCCTTCATCCTATGAAAGATACTCTATTTGATGAAAAAATTGCTGGTTCAATTCATTTCACTCCAGGAAATTCTTATGATGATGCTCCAAATGGAAATCATTCAGCGATTCATTGGGATTTAGTATTAATTCAAAGAGCTGATTACGGCGGCGGTGAAATCTATTTTGATGATGTTTTAATTAGAAAAGATGGTTTATTTGTAATTGACGAACTTAAAGTATTAAACCCTGAAAATTTAAAATAATACTATCAAGGACTTTTAAATAAACTACAAAAGCACTAAATGGAAGATTGTTCTCTTCTTTCCAATTAAGAAATTGGAACTAGAGCGTAGCTTCCATTTAGTTATTTAAAGGAACTTTCCTATTTTCAATTATAGATATCAAAATTAATAATTCAACTTATAAATGTAATATATATGTATTATTGAGAAATTATAATCGAACACTACACTAGAAATTAGATACATATTTGTGCAAGCGGCATATGAAATTAAGCTGATGATGGTTCTTAATGGGGGCTTGTTTCATTTACAGCTTGTCCAGATTTTACATCTGGAACACGCTGAAATGACGACAAGCCGCCATTTAGAACTTTCCAGCAAAAATTTCACTAGTCCTGTGGAAGATAAATGTATTGGATTTCGGTAATTTTTGTATAAGTCTAATTCTCGCTTTGGATATCTTTACTTATTTATGTATAATTATAGCCTATCAGCTAATTCTTCTAATTTCTTTGCTGTAACATTTAATTCTGAAATTGATGCAGCAATTTCTTCTAAAGCAGCAGATTGATTTTGAGAAACATCATTTGATTTACTCAAATTATTATTAATACTTCCTATTGCCAATGAAATATGCTTTATTACATCGTCAATTTTTTTAATTGATTCATTTGAGGAATTTGATAATTTTCTAATTTCTTGCGCAACAACACTAAAGCCTTTTCCTGCATCCCCAGCTCTAGCAGCTTCAATTGAAGCATTTAAACCTAAAAGATTAGTTTGAGACGAAATACTTTGAATAAAAGTTACTATTTCATCAGTATTTTGTGCTTTTTCATTAGCCACCTTTGTTTCCCCTAATAACTTTTCATTCATTCCAGCTAAATCTTGCACTCCTGTTGAAATTTCATTAATACCTGCTGAAATTTGTGAAAGGGATTCTGTTAAATTTTTTGTAATAGTGGTAACCTCATTTTTCTTTGCTAAACTTTTTGCCACTGCAAAAACACCAACAATTTTATTATCTTCTTTTATTGGAATTGCATATGACTTCATTACAACCCCATATACACTTTCAGGCACAACCTTTATAGCAGCGTTTCCAGTTCTTATTACCTCTGCTATAGCTCCTCCTGCTGGAATCTTGTCACCTTCTTTTGCACTCAATTCCAATTCCTTACAATATCTCGTTGCAACATATTTTTCCGTATCAGTTATTCCCATTGAAACATCCTCATCAAAAAGCTGTTCTATTACTGGCATTGCATTGTAGAAAAAGTTTATCATTTCTATATTTGAAATTTTATTCATATTATCTCCCCCTAATAATTGCGTTAATAGTCTTTCTAATATAATTGTATCTTCCTTAATAAACTTTGTAAACACATCTTATGAACTATTAGCATTAACATTAAATTCTTAATTCATAATTTGTGATTATTTGGAATATGTTTTATTGTAGGGCACATCTAAAACTTCAATTATAGATATCCAAATTAATAATCAAACTTATAAATGGAACATACATGCACAATCGTAACACTACACTAGAAATTAGATACATTTTTCTGGAAGCAGGCATGTGAAATTGAGCTGATGATGGTTCTTAATGGGGGCTTGTTTCATTTAAAGCTTGTCCAGATTTTACATCTGGAGCACGCTGAAATGACGACAAGCCGCCATTTAGAATCTTCCAGCGAAAATTTCACTAGTCCTGTGGAAGATAAATGTATCTGATTTCGGTAATTGTTGCATAAGTCTAATTCTAGCTTTGATATCTATAAGTATTACATATTTTTGCATTGTGCCAAGCTTAAAGGAGTGAAATAATTTTGCCTAATGACAATTTTTTAAAAAATTCTTTTTTACTTATAGCCTCAAATATAACCACCGGAATCCTTGGCTTTATTTTTTCTATATACCTTTCTAAAGTTTTAGGTGCTGAGGGAATGGGTTTGTATAATCTTGTTATGCCTATTTACAATTTATTTATATGTCTTATGACTGCTGGTATCGTTGCATCAATTTCTAAAATAACTGCTGTTTACAATCAAAAGGGTGAACATCAAAACATAGTCAAGACCATTAGAATTGTTTCATTGTTTAATATATCTTGGGCTTTCTTAATTGGTATTATTGTTTTTTTATCAGCCCCAGTCATAGGCAAATATGGAGTTAATGACATTAGAACTATAAGTGCAATAAAAGTAATTTGTCCTGCTATGGTATGTATAGCAATTTCTAATATTCTAAAGGGTTACTTTTATGGAACTTCAAAAATTACAATTCCAGCTATAATTGATATTTTTGAAAAAGCTATGAGAATTTTAACTGTAAGCCTTCTTATTTTCTTAACCAAAGCTCAAACCCTTGAAAGCATGGTTACACTTGCTACAGTTGCACTATGTATAGGCGAATTTCAAAGTTTATTTTTTTTATATATTTATTATAAATATTCAATCAAAAAAATGCCTTTATCAAAAGAACGAACAGAAAGTAGAGTTCAGCTTCTTTTTGATGTCATAGTGATAGCACTTCCTTTATGTCTAAATGGCTTTTTAACTAATATTTTAGGAACTTTATCTACCTTAATTGTTCCTAGACGGTTACTTGCTGCTGGTTTTAATTATCCTACAGCTTTATCTATGATTGGAAAATATACTGGAATGGCTCTTAGCGTAATTATGATACCATTAATTATTGTTACTACAATTAATACCTTACTAATCCCAGATCTTTCTCAATCCTTGGTATTAGGTAAACAATATGAAGCTTCCATTAGAATTAAAAAAGTGTTAAAAGTTGCTTTTTTACTTGGAATAGCAACTTCGATAATTTGTAATGTAATCCCAAATTCCTTGGGAGAAATGTTTTATAGCAGATCTGATTTGGGACAATATATAAGATTTGCTTCCCTAACTTCACCAATATTTTTTCCTGCAATAACTATGTTTGGAATTTTGAATGGACTAAATAGACAAGGTATTATTCTAAGAAACTCCTTAATTGAAGCTATAATTGAATTGATATGCTTATTTATCTTTACAGGTATTCCTTCAATTAATATTTTTGGATATAGTATAACCATGCTAATAGCCTGCACTATTGGATTCATCCTTAATCTTCATGAGGTTAAGAAACATATTAATCTTAATTTAAACAAATCTAATATTATAATATATTTAATGCTTGGTTTTTTAACTTTTTTAATTATAAATATTTTTTCAAAACATATATATACTCGCTCCTTAATTATAAATAATTTCATTATCATGGGCCTTGTTTTCTCAATATTTGTTTACCTTGGAACTTTCGGAGAAAATGAATAAAACCTAGAACTATCTAAACAATAATCCTAGGTTTAATAATTAATTATCAATAATAAATGCTCAATTATCAATACATATGTACACATTGATAATTGAGCATTATTTAAGTTGATCACTTATAATTATTTAAGTTTTTTCCTTAGGAATCTAGGAAGATAGTTATAAATCCTTACAGAAATAGCATCTACATCACTCTTTCTAATTCCTCCAAATAATATCATTATGTATAAATAAGCAAACCCTGAAACAGAAATAATAATTATTGTTGATATTAATTTCAATGCCATATTTCCATTTGTAATTGTAATTAATATATTTGTTGGTGTTTTAAGTATATATATAACTAATGCCATTATTGCTGACGCAAAAAGTGGTTGAAGCATATTTCTAAATAGTGGAATTTTCACCCTAAGAGCTTTCTTTAAAGCTCTTTGATTTAAAATCATTGGTATTACAAACCACAAAAAGTTACCTGCAACTACTCCTAGAATATTTATATCATGTATTCCAACTAAGATATAGTTTGCAGCTATTTTAGCAATTATACCTATACAAAAAGTACCAAGGACAAAATAAAGCTTGTTCATACTTTGAAGTATAACGGTTTGTATTTGTACAACAGCCATAAGCACTAGTACTACTGAACCTATTACCATTAAATTAAATCCTTGTTCTGTTCCATATAGTAATTCAAAAACTTCCTTTGCCATAGCAGAAAGCCCTACAGCTGCTGGTATTGTTATTATAAAAGTTAATCTAAAGGCAAAAGAAGACTTTCTCCTTATTTCTTTCTTATCCCTTAAGGCCATAGCTGCTGCTATGGTTGGCAAAACAGTTGTTCCAAGCGCTGTTACAACTATAAGCGGAACTGATAACAAAGTTTTATACCTACCTAGTACACCATAAAGCATTTGAGCTTGTTCCATACTAAAGCCTGCAAACGCCAGTCTACTATTTACATTAACCATATCAACTAAGCTTCCGAAATTTTGAAGACCTGAAGTCAATGTAATTGGCAACCCATATCTAATTAATTTTTTAATTATATGCCTTGTCCTTACTCTTTTGTTATCTTTTTGTTCTTCAATAGATTCTTCTTCATAATTATTTCGGCTATAAATATAAACCATGTAAACACAGGCTACTGCTGCTCCAACCGAAGTACCAATTGTACCTCCAGCACTACCATATTTAATACTTATTTTAACTAAGAAATATGCACATGCTAAGCTTACAGCAATATTGATAACTTGCTCTAATACTTGAGATACGGCTATAGCAGTCATACTATGTCTACCTTGAAAATATCCTCTATAAGATGATAAAATCGTTGTAACAAATATACTTGGAGCTAGCATTAATATTCCATAGGATGCATCTGGATTTCCAATAGCATCTCCAATATTAAATGCAAATAACATCAAAAATATTGTTATAACTGCTCCCACTACCGCTAAAATAGTCCGAGATATTTTAAGAGCCCTCACAGCATCATTAGGTTTTCCTAATGCCGTAAGTTCTGCCACTACTTTTGCTATAGCTGGCTGAGTACCTAAATTTGTAACTGCATAAGCAAATAAAAATACTTCATAACAGTTTTGATATATTCCATAGCCGTTAAGCCCTATTATTCTTTGAAGAAGAGGTATGTAAAATACTGATATTACTTTCGTTAAAAGCCCAGCAACTGAAAGAATTAAAAAGCCTTTACTACTGCTGGTCGACTTCTCTTCCATAATTACCTCCTGTTAAAGTGAAAATTTAAATACATCTTGCTTTATTTTTTTAAGTATTGGAGGTAATGCAACTGCAATAGTCTTATTTCTTAAATATTCAAGCTTACCATTAATTTGTCTGAAATTTAATTTGTATGCATATAAATATTGATAATTTAAACCATATTTATTTTCAAAAAACGAATTTAGTTTCTTATCTCCATATTTATTATCTCCAATAATAGGGTTTCCTAAATGAGCTAAATGAGCCCTAATTTGATGACTTCTTCCTGTAATTAAATTAATATCTATAAGGGAATAAGCACCATTAGTTTCTACTGTAGTTATTTTCATTGCAATTTTTTTAGATCCTGGAACTTCTGTTTCATATATCTTTGAAATATTAGTTTCAGGATTTTTTAAGATATAAGCTTCATGAAGTCCATCTCTTATTTTTCCCTTTGCTAGAGTGTAATAATACTTTTTAACTTCATCTTCTCTTATAGCTTCGTTAATACATTTTAATCCTTCAAAGGATTTCCCAAAGACAACCATTCCAGCTGTATTTCTATCAAGCCTATTACATGCTGCTGGAGTAAAGGTAATTTCATTCTCTGGTATATAATCACCTTTTTCATTTAAGTATGAAAGTACGTAATCTGTAAGATTAGGTTCCTGACTCTCTTTATTATCTGAATGTACTAATACATCAGGCCACTTTTCAATTATTAACATATTTTCATCTTCATATACAATTTTAATTCTTTTAGGATCAACTTTTATGAATTTTTCAGATTTGTCTTCTTTATTGCTTTGTATGTATTTAATTTCAACGATATCTCCTTCTTCTAGGAAATATTTTTCATTTTGCTTTTTACCATTTACTCTGATATCTTTTTTTCTTAAAGCCTTAAAGATAGCACTTAATGGTACATCCTTTAATAATTTTCTTAAAAATTTATCTAATCTCTGGCCCGCCTCATTTGGACCTATTTCTATTTTCAAATATAATCCCACCTTTTGTTCAGTTTACAGTTTATGCCCTTTAGGGTACCCTGTGGGCAATTTACAGTTGTAGTTGTTCAGTCTACAATTTATAGTTGTAGTTTTTCAGTTCTACAGTTAACATTTATTGTTTTCCAGTTTTATGGTTAACAATTTCAATTTTATAGCTATCAATTGACATTTTTTCATTTAATCATCCTTGTGAATTTTACCTTTTTAATCACACCTTGTCAATTCTAATATTTCCAGGCACTCTAATAAGGCATAAATGGTCAATTATCAATATTCAACTGTCCCAGGTCAATGATTGACTGACAATTGAACACTGATCCTTGACCACTGAACATTGCTATGTCTATTATCCTAATTTCTCTTTGCTTATTTAGCTAAATAACTATAAGCTGCTAACGCTTGAATAGACACGCCTATGGCAAGGCAATCTTCATCAATGTTAAACAAATTGCTATGAGCAGGTTCAGTAGTTCCTTTTTCTTTATTTCCTGAACCTAAGAAATAAAATGCACTTGGCCTTTCATTAGCAAAGTAAGCAAAACTTTCAACCCCCATTTTAGGAGATCTTTGCTCTATAACATTTTCTTTTCCTATAATTTCTGTTGCACTATCACAAATTAAATCTACAAATTCATCAGCATTATATAGGGAAGGATAACTTTCATCTACTTTTACTTCTGCCTTTGCTCTAGACATTTGAGCAATTCCATTTACTACTTCATTTAATCTTTTTACTGCAAAGGCTCTATCTTCTTTAGTCATAGTTCTAATCATTCCACTTAAGGTTGCTTCCCCTGGAATAATGTTTTGAGCTGTTCCAGCATGTAAAGTTCCAACCGTTATTACAATAGGATTTACAGGAGCTATTTCTCTGCTAACTATCGTTTGAAGTGCTACTACAATATGACTTGCAATCACAATTGGGTCAACAGTAGTATGAGGTGAGGCCCCATGTCCACCTTGTCCTGTAATCTTAATGCTGAATGGATTTGAAGCTGCATTTACAACACCTTTTTTTATTTTAATAGTTCCACATTCAGTTTCTTCATCTACATGAAGTCCAAGAACGCAATCAACCTTTGGATTTTCTAAAACTCCTTCATTTATCATAGGAGTTGCTCCACCTGTTGTTTCTTCAGCTGGTTCAAATAATAACTTTACAGTTCCAGAAAATTCATCCTTATGCTCATTTAATAACTTTGCAGCCCCCATAAGAATTGTTGTATGCGCATCATGTCCACAGGCATGCATTTTCCCATCTATTTTAGATTTAAATTCACAGGTTTTCGCATCTTTAATAGGAAGAGCATCAATATCCCCTCTTAAAGCTACAGTTTTATTATTGCCTTCTTTAGTTCCTTTTATAATACCACATACACCTGTCTTAGCCACTTCAATATATTGTATTCCATTTGCCTCCAAGAAAGCCTTGATCACCTTAGAAGTTCTCACTTCTTCAAAGCCAAGCTCTGGATGTTCATGCAAATCCCTTCTTATTTTAATTAATTCATCTTTTATAGCGTCCGCTTCCTTTTTAAAATCTATCACTTATTGCTTCCTCCATATTTCTTAATTGATCATTGTTAATATTGCCCATTTATAATTATCCATTGACAATTATTCTCCTAGTTTTTACTCCAAAATACTTCTACAACATCGCCTTCTTTTAACTTAGCAGTATATGCAGCTTTTTCCCCATTTAAAGTTAAATTAATTATCCCTTGAGCTATAGTCAAATTAAAATCTATATAGTCAAAAATATCAACAATAACATATTCTGATTTTCCCATTAATATTTTATTTTCTCCATTGATAGTTACTGTTATACTATGAAATCCATCATTAATTATTGCAGGTTCTTTTTTAGGCGAACTATCTATTACTTCTTTGTCAAGTTCAATAGCTGCCTCCTCCTCAAAGTCATCAAGCTCTTTATCATCATTTACAATGTTTTCTTGAATAGTTTCAATTTCATCAACTTCTGTAACTTCTTTAATAATATAATCACCTTCGATTAATTCATAATCATCCTCTAAAAACATATCGTCTTTTATTAAATTCACTTCTTCTTTTAAAACATATTTTTTAAATTCGCTTATCTTAGTTGGCAAAAACACTCTTATATCATCATTGTTCTTTATTATATAATTTATAGTTTCTGGCTTTTCGTCAACAAGGATTATAGGATCGATGTTTATTATTTCATCTCCTAAATTAATAGCTATTGAATTAATATTTCTAATATGTTCAGATAATTTAGGTGCTGCATCTCTACCATTTTGAGCATATTCTAAGTTTATATTGTCATTAGCTTTAACGTCTGTTTCTAAAGTTGCCTCTTCTCCATTAATTGTAATTTTAGCATTGGTACCATATTCACCAAAGACAATTCTCTTGCAGCCATTATAATTGAATCTAGCACTTTTACCATTTTTGCTTATTAATAATGAAGGATTTATTCCTGCTTGAAGTAAAACATCCATGATTGTATGCTTATGGGAATTAAACAAACTAATTACATCATTATTTAAAATAACATCAATAAAGTCATTTCCCATACTTCTTAATGCCGTTAAAGCAATTCCTAATACAGTTACTCCCGCTGAACCTAGCTTATTATCAGAAATACATTCAATTACTGCTTGTCTATCCTTAATAGCAATTCTTTGAGGTGGTAAATTTAATTTTTCAGATATTGCTTCTAAAATACCTGGTGTGTGTGCTCCACCACCAACTAAAAATACTGCACTAGGAGCTTTTCCCCCATTTAATTCTAAAGTTTTCTTAGATATTTCATCTGCTGTTTTAGTAACAATAGAATTAATAAGCTTAAACACATTTTCTGATAACACTGTATTTTCCATTCCTAACACATCAATATATGTAACTTCTTTTTCATTTACTATAGATCTTTTAATGTTTTCTGCAGTATTAAAATCAACTAAATATTCCTGCACAATTGTTTCTGTAACTTCATCTCCAGCCATTGGCACCATTCCATAAGCTGAAATACTTTCTTTTGAACTTATTGCTATATCGGAAGTACCTGCTCCAATATCTACTAAAGCAATATTTAAAAGTCTTAAATTCTTTGGTATAGCTGCTTCCATTGCAGCAATTGGTTCCAAAGTTAAATTTACAACCTTCAAATTAACTCTATTCATAACCGCATAGAGAGAATCTATTACAGATCTTGGTAAAAATGTAGCTATTGCTTCAGCTCCAATATTTTCTCCCTTATGACCAATTAGATTAGATATTAAGAATCCATTTAAATAATAGTTTTTTACTGAATATCCAACACAATATAGTTTTCCCTCAGTTACAGCAGAAATTTCTTCTTCTGCTTTCTTGACCGCACTTAATTCAAGGCCTCTTACAATTTCTTTATTGACTTCTTCATCTTCATTAAGCTCAAGTTCAGTCTTAACATCAATTGTCCTAAGGAATCTTCCTGCCGCAGCAATTGATACTTCATTTAATTGTATTTGAAGTTCTTCTTCTAAATAACTTTTAACTTTTTGAACAACAGATGCCACTAAAGTTATATCGTGAATCTGTCCATCTATCATGGCTCTTTCTTCATGTTCCAAGTATTTCTCACATACTACTTGAAATTTTTTATCTTTAATTATTCCAACTGTTCCTATAATAGATCTCGTACCTATATCTAGGGCAAAAATTATATCTTTTTGATTAAACCTTTTTAATTCCATATAAACACAACCTTTATTTATCTTATTTATATTTCTTAATTATTGATAAATACACTATAAATTATATATTATTAGGCATATTCATACAATGTTTTATTAGTTCTATATATATTTAAAAAAGCAATAAATAAATCAATTAAGTACTTATTTGATAAATAATCAATTCTTTTATATACTATATAACTGATTTTTCCTCAATATTGATTAAAATTACCATCAGCAAACCACAATTTCATGCAAATAATACCACTTAGAGGCAAATCATCAAGAGGCAAAAAACAAATGTATTTATGATAAATTTAATAATAACTTCAACAAAAAAAGACAAGGTTATATTAATATAATCTTGCCTTAAAAATCTTCAAAACTCTATTATTTTCATAATATATTATAAACTTATACAAGTAATAAATTTATATTATACCTTCTCAAATTTTCCAAGAGCTTGAATATTTTTCTCCATATTTTCTTTTAACTCTTTGACTCTCCTAGCACTTTCTTCTTTAAAAGCCTTTATTCTATCCATAGTATCATATAACCCTTTATACGAAGCTTTCAAGCATTCCAATGCAGCTAAATGACCTTTAACCTCATCCCTTGTTGACTTACTTGACATAACTTCATCAATATTTAAGCCTTTACTATCTCCCATATATTGAGCAAAAGTTTCTTTTTTATCTGCACCTTCTTCATAATACTTCTTTAAAGCCTCTTGATATTTTTTTATTATCTCTTCACTTGTGCCTTTTGCAACACCATATTCTAAATTCCCAATATGTTTAGAAACTTCAGCAAAATCCATTGAATCTATGACTTCATCTACATTACCAGATAATATAGCATCTAATTCTTTTGAATACCCTTTATCCTTTGAAAATAATGCTTTATTAGCTTTGCATACATCTTTTACATTTTTTATAGCTTCATTTTTTTCATCTTCTAATTGCACTCTTCTCTTAAAGTTCTCTTGATTTACCTTATCTAATATATCGTTCATTTGAGCTTTCTGATCAATAATATTTTTGATAAAACTATCAGAGTTCTTTTTGTTTTTATCTTTTGAATTAAGAGTAGTATTTAATTGAGCGTTTTTTTTCTTTTCTTCAATAATGTATTCATGCATTTTTTTATATACACTTACAGTACTACCACTTCTTATATTCACCATTCCACCTTCTTACTTAATATGTTTATATTGTATTTTTCGAATTATATTAAGTAATCTTTACTGAATAGCTTATACAACTTTCATAGAAAATTAATTTTTAACTACATTAATTACTCATTCATCACTGGAATTGTTGTCATCAGCAGTTTTATTTTTTTCTTTTTTATATTCCTTATCCATATATTTTTCAATATTATTTATTATTTCTTCAGTACTAATATTTTTTTCTTTCCTCTCCTCAGTTTCAATTACTGTAGTTGGAGTAAGTGTTACATAAGATCTATTTTTAATTTGTCCTGTCTTTTGTAAATAATCTGCTACAACGTTATCTGCATCCAATGAACCTGTTAACAACCACTCGCCATATAAATTTCCAAATTTATTGCTAAACCAATCTGTTGTATATGTATTAGAATACTTAAACAATTGATATATTTCCCCAACAGTGTTATGTCTCTTTACGCCATTATCGTCTACCCATTCAACAACTTTATTTTCATCAACGTTCCTTATATCCTTTACTTGAACACTTTGAATCCCATTTTCCAGTTTAAAATAAATTTCTGCTACACTTTCATATTTATGCCCCATGAGTTTCTGCCACCCTGTCATATCTTCTGTTGCTGGCTCAGAGTACTCTGTTTGATTTTGAGTATTTGATGTTGTACTAGCTCCATTAGAATCTAAATAATGTCCATCTATTGTAGTATCATGGGCCATATATCCATTAGCATTAAAATAATACAACTTACCATTTATATTTCTCCAGCCAACAGACCACGAATTTCCTTCTGTATACCACCATCCATTGCTATCAGATTTCCATTCTGCTGAAACGCCTATGGGATTTAGGGCTAACACTGAAGCTACTATTAATGAACTTATAATTACATTTTTTAATTTTGATTTTTTCATCTATTTTCCCCCTAAAATTTATATACCATAATTATACATCAGTGCATATTTCAATTAAATATGTAAAGGCAATTAAATCTTTTTCATGTTAATTCCCCTTTTAAATTTTTAGCGATTAAATAATCACACTTTCATTTATGAAATATACCTAGGACAAATTGAGTTATATCTTCAATATACTGCTCAACCTTCTCAATCAAATTATTATCCACCAACACCTTCAAAGAGAAACTCCTAAAAGTTCCATCCCCAAACTTTAGCTTAATCTTATCTTTATCCTTTTCATCAAATTCTGCTATTTCAGCCACTCCATAGGTTCTATGAGCAACCTTGTTTCCAACTTCATATCCAAAGGTGTCAACAGGCAAATCATTTAACTTTCCTTCAACTATAAATCGTGAAACCTCTTTAAACTGCCCTTTTCTATTTCTTGGTGAAAATAAATAAAGATTATCTATAGCTCTTGTTACTCCAACGTAGAAAAGTCTTCTTTCCTCTTTGATATTGTCTTTTATACTATTAACATGAGGTATTGTTTCTTCAACGCAGTTAATTACATATACACTCTCAAATTCCATTCCCTTCACGCCATGAAACCCTCTATTTTCAATGATTTAAGCTTGATTTAATGTCATTTATTAATTGTTCGTTAATATGAAAGTGATATCATTCCATTCCTATATATAATTTAATACATTATATAGGTATGGAATCGCAATTTCAATAATAAATTAGAAAAAAAATAAGACAAGAATATATTTCTATACTCTTGCCTAAAATAAAATAAGTAGATAACTCTCAGCATTTTAAAAATTATTTACTTATTAGACATCAATTAAGCTTGTTCCCATAAAGATAATGCTTTTGTTTGTCCTAATTCTTTTTCTAACTTAAATAATTTTTCATTGCTTTTTATATATTCTTCAAAAATTTTACTATATTTACCCATATCATTATACAAATCATCATTTAAAGATACGCCAAAGTTAGAATGAAAAATACTATATTCACTTTTTTTATTTTCATCTATATAACCATATTTAATTAACAAATCACCAATTCTTAACAATTGTTTTTTTACATATTTACTAACATTTTGTTGTATTTCTTTTGACTTATTAAATCTAATATCAAAAGTATCTCTACTAAAATCAATATTTTTAATAAAGTCTATGGATATTAACCATGTCCCCTTAGAATTATTTATATCTTCTGTATTCTCTACATTCTTGATTAACTCGTTCATTTCTTTTTTCATTTCTGATAACTTTTCCAAACCTAAGTTATTTGTATTTATAATATCATTCTTAACAAAATTTTCAATTTCTTTTACTATTTTAGTCTTACAATAATCTATAATCATTGGTATGCATTTCACTTTTAGATCATTCCCTTGATTTAAATACTCTTGACATTTCTCATTTTCTGTAATTATGTCTTGTTCCAACTTTTTAATCTTTTCTTCCATCAATCTATCCTCCGAACATTTATTCTATATATAATTATTCTAACTCATTGTATACTTTAAATTCAAGTAATCCCAATAATTATTTCTTATATATTTCCACGCTATAGTCTTAACAAAAAAGAACCTAGCAAAGCTTGTACACTTTTACTAAGTTCTTTGAATCCTCTAACCCCTTTATAATTTAAACATTTTTCTTATTAACTTCATTTTGTGTTTATCTCCACCATAATAGTAAAATCTCTTTTCATAGATTTCAATATCTTCACTGCTATCATTTTCACATATCTCAAATATTTTATCTAATGCTAAATTTGCTTTTTTAGTATACTTGCTTTTTATAAATTCCACTACTAAATTCGCAATTAATATTGCAATAGTATATGGTAAAAATAGAATATACCCTAAATTTATAATTTCAGCTTTATTATAGTTTTCCACATAATTTATAAGTTCATTAGGAGGATTATCACCTAGATATTTTAAAATTAATTGTGGATCACTTTTAAATCCATTAATATATTCTTGTATATATGGATAAATACCATTTCCATAAAAGTATATTGCAATTCCAAACAGAACACTAATTGCATTAACTATTTTTAATGCAAATGATAATTTATCTAATTGATATGCTGGTACGCTCCTAATAAATATTATATACAATAATATTGATATTAAAGTTAATATAATAATTGTTATAGCAACTGAATTATTATATTCTTTGATAAAATAAGTAAATTTCATAATTTTTCTATAATCAATTATTTCAAAAAATGTTTCTACTATTATATTATAATCAATCTTCCCTGTTCTTATTAATTTCATAATAATCGCTACACTCCCTGTTATGAAATAAATACCACTTAATACCATGATAACTCCTTGTATAGTTGATAAAAGAAGTGTAATTACTTTCAGAAATGTATTAAATCTTATTCTAGAAATTGAAATACTTGCAAATGTAAAATAAATCATAATTACAAATGCAAATATAAAAATGATACTAGATGTATTTTTATCACTATAAAATAAAACCACAAGAAAAATAAACATTACAATGGCAACCCCATCACCTAGTTGATAGCTTCTCATCGACCTGTCTTCTTTCTGGTTTTCATCATTGATTTTGTAGTAATATAGATTATTTAATTTTTTTCTTCTAAAACATATTCTTAATATGAATATTACACTATACAATGATAATAATACTCCCTTTACTATCGTACTATCGATTAGTAGCATAGATAAAAATAATGTAATAAACATAATATAAAAGATATTTCCACTACTTGTTTTAATTATCCATTTATCAAAAAATTCGTTCTGCTTTAATGATTCTATTTTTTTAATCATAACTTTTATCTCCTCATAATAACTACACTTAATACTTAAATTTACTTTTTACTAATAAATTTCATAATATTCTATATTTCAACAGAAATATAAAAATCCCTTTATTATGAGTAAAAAAATATGATACGGATATAATTATACTCTTACCTTATTTTTAAATACCCCTTAAACCAATTAATTGATCATCAAGTATCTTTGTTGCTGTTGCTGAATCTGTGAATGTTACATAAATACTTGTAACTGTCTGAACACTAGCGTTTTGATAGTATACGCATTATTGCTCTTCTTAGTAATTGTTATTTTACCTTGAGATAACAATGAAGCTCCAAGAGTATCAAAAGTATATGTTAAGTTAACATTTGCAGAATCATCAACACCAGAAATACTTTTAGTTGCTGTATATGTACTTGATGACATTAATTTTAAAGTTGTAGTATGTGACCATGTACCACCATATGAAATTACAGGCGTTACTGGTTTAGTTGTTATAGTTAAATTACATACTGTACTTATATTCATATATGTAACTGTAATTTGTGCTGATCCAACTTTTTGTGCTAGAAAAAGATTAAATTCAACTCTTCTAAGTGATAATATGGACTTTGTAATGGAATTGTGTGAAAAGACAGGATTAAATCAATCTAAAATTTATGATTTATCAATAGATATTTTAAAAAAACAATTACAAGAAAAAAATATCTTTGATATTATAAATGAACTCAATGAGAAGTAGTTACCTAGTTAAATAGATAGCTACTTCTTTTTTGCCTTTATATACTTGTAGTTAATATAACAGATATAGTAATTAATATAGAAAAGAATTGTAGTTAATATATACTATTATTTTGATACTTTAGTGATTTGGTCAAGTATTGGATCGATACTTTTGAGTTACGTTTAGGTATTAAAAAGGGACTACCATTTTTGTTATGGTAATCCTATAAATATCTTTTATCATTAAATTATTTCATAATTTATTTCTTTTAACTTTCCTTCTGATAATATTTGACGCACACTCATATCATTAATATAAATATGAGCCTCATTAATTATATTAATATTAACACCCTTTTTCTCTTTTCTTCCTATTTCTCCATAACAAACAATTACACATTTTTTTTGATTATCATTTAATTCTAGTTTAAGTATATTAAAAAGCCTATTAAAATCATCTAATGTTATTCCATTTTCTTGCGAATAAAATGATTTAGGAAAATATACTGCAACAGTATATCCTCTATTTTTTAAATTAATATATCCAAAATACTCTCCTTTCTTATTGTCTATTTGAGCAGTATTCCCTATTCCATATACACATCTTCTTGTCCCAACATCTATCATAGATAAATAGTTTGCATCGCTACTCATTATATTGTGTTCTCGTCTTGCTCTGTTTCTATTATTTGTGTTAGTTCCTTCTGCATCCTCTGCTTTTACTATCATTTCTCCATTTTCTTCTATTTCCATGCTATTCCGTGCAGCTTTATTTTCTTCCTCACCATTATATTTTCTTTTTAATCCTCTAATCTTATTTAGTAAGGTTCTTTTTATATCTTCATCATTTATTTCTCTTTTTTCATAAAAAGCTTTAAGCCTAAGCCTTCCCATCTTTCCTTTATATTTAACATGAAAAGGACATCCCTCTTTATGTTTCTCACCATCACCATTCCAAGTGCTGAAAAACTTAACATTGTTTTTCTTATGCGTAAATTTTACACCTGCAATACATCCATTAATACAACTTAAATTTTTTTTATATTTCTCTTCATATTCCTCTCTATCTAAATCTTCATAATAAATTTCTTTATATTTATTCTCATCTTCTATTGAGTATATTGCCCACTCCATCTTTTCTCTAGACATAAAACCCCTCCTTTTTATTTTATTATGTATTTCTACAAATTAATGTAATATCCTCCTCATTATTCTAAATTTTCATAATAAATTAGAGACTAAGATTTCTCCTAGTCTCTAATTTATTATATAATCTTTTTGTAAGCATCAAACATTAATTTGTGCCTTTCTTCTATAAATCCCCTAAAATTGGTGATATCTAATTCAATATTATTAGGAATATAATTTTTTTTCATATATTCTTTTCGTTCTTCTTCTTGATAAGTTTTATATAACCATTCTTTTAAATCATTATCACCTTTTTCCCGATTAATATTATATTCAAGCAATTGCAAATTTTCTAAACTATTATATTTACTCATGTAAAAATCTACATCTTCCAAAGGTATTCCTTTTGATATTAATATATTCTTCTTAAAATAAGATTTTGGATATATATGATCTATATCAAATATATATTTATAATCTAAAGTAGAATATATCATAGCTAAAGCTGAAAATGTATATTTTTCACCATATTTATAGAAAAATAAGTTTTCTATCTCATCATCATCAAATATAATTGATTTTTCTGTTCCTTTGAACTTTTCAACTATTTTATTTAGAGGAAAGCCTCCTTCCCTGTCATAATTTATTATATCTCTTATAGCCCTATACAAATTCTCTGGATGCGCTCCAAATACTTTCTTTAATAGAGATCTTGTCAACCATTTTTTTATTAACTCTCTATCTCCTTTGTATTTTGATATCTTTTCGAAATTATTTGGCAATCCTATTTTAAGCAAATAATATGCAATAGGTATAATTGAATTATGAGATGGTAATGTTTCTTTATTATATCCAAAACTTGAAATTAGTGAAACTGCTGAATATATAGCTTTAGTTATAAATTCCCATTCTTCTTGTATAGTTAACATTGTATTTTTCTTAAAATTATTTATTTTAAAACTTATATCATTAACATCTGCTAAAACCAAGCAGGCTCTAAGTATAAAATCTTTATCAAATGCAAATTTATTTCCCACATCATTTATTTCTCTTACAAATCTATTTATTTCTTCTCTAGCTTCCCTATTCTTCCATTGTGCTGTTGCCATTGATAATAATAAGTCTGTATAATTTAGCTTAGTACCACCATTGTTAACTCTGATAAATATATTTAATACCTTATCCAATTCGTTACTTTTTTCTAGATAAAAATTAATTACTGGATTTTTGCGTATAGTAGAATGTAATTGAAATAGTGTTTTGCTAGAAAATACTGATTTTTCTTTATCATTAGGGTTCATAACAAAATTACTTATTAAATAATCATTAACTTGATATTCTGTTAAATTTAAAATTTTTCCTACTTCAAACCAGTATGTATTTTCACTATTTTCTTTTGATTCATTTTCTGTAAGAAACTTAAAATCATAATCTCTGTCATTATCTATTTGTTTAGATAAATCATTCCTTAAATTTAGATATAGTTTTCTAGTTGGATATGCTAATGGGTCATCATTTCTTCTTCTTGCAGTTTTATAAGAATAAGAACCAGTTAACCCAATATATAAAGCATCTAGTCTTTGTTGTCCATCTAAAATTGATATTATATTTTCTTTTCCATTAGTATTAGCTTTTTGGTTATGTTTAGAATCAAGTTCCGAATACTGCCTGATAAACTCATAAAATTTATAATCTTTTGCATGTTCTTTGTCGACTTCCCAAAATAAAAATGATCCTATTGGATATTCTCTCATCAAAGAATCAAATAAAAGTTCTATTTGTTCTGTATTCCAAACAAGTTCTCTTTGAATATCTGGCAACAAGTATTTTCTAGCTTCTATATTCTGCACTGCTAATTCTACTGTTATAGGTGTTTCAAATGCCATTTATCATTCCTCCATTACAAAAAGTGACTTATTGGTAATTATACTCACGCTTTACATATTTTATACATAAAAATTAAAGGTTAAAGAGCAATAAAACTCCTTAACCTTTAATTTTTTATAATGTTATCTTCTAATATTACATACATCTTTTCCTAATTTGCTTATATTATTAGAATATTAAATATATCCCAATTTAATTCCTTTTTGAATTAACATTGTATAGCTATATATAAACTTTGCCCTATTGCTATCCAATGAATTACAAATTTCCGAATAATTATCTAATTCTTTTTGTATATAACTTTTTCCTGTACTATAATCATATTGCGAACACACTGCTATGTAGAAAAAATTTTTCAAAAACATACACATATCTTGCCTATATTTTTCCATTTCATTGTTTTTAAAACAGAATTCTACATTAGTTTCACAAGTTATAATAAACTCATCTAAATCCATAAAAAAATCAGTAGGAAACTTTCCAGTTAAACTAATTCTATCTAATTTCTCAACAGCTTTAGTATTAGTAAGCATATTATAAATCATAATATATATTTGTTTATCCCATAAATATTCACTTTGCAATCTATCATTTGAATTTCCTTCGAAAATGTTACTTATATTTTCATATAACTCATCTCTAAAAACTCTAATTCTTTTTGAGTGATATTCTTACTTTGACTCGTTTTAGTATCATAGAGATCATGATGAGTCAAACATAAAAATAAAAGATTTTCAGGTGAATTATTTGTATTATCTCCATCAACATGAGCAATTTGACCTGTTTTTACATTTTCATCTCTAAATAATCCATAACACACTGCACACCTTCTTCTGGAATTTATCAATGTATTTCTTTGTATAATTGCACTAACGTTTTTTCTTCCCATACATTTCCTCCAATTATCGTATATTTATGTAAATTGTGTTATATTTGCAAATTATTATATAGCTTAATACTATTTTTTTAATTTTGCTTTTTCATTTTCTTCAATTCTAATACCAGTCATAGTATCTTTTTCGAAACTAAATATATGATCTAATGGATGTTTTTCACAAACACCATATTTCTTAGGTTTCCAATCATAAGTAAAATCCCTTAAATAAATGTCGCCATCACATATTGGACATTTTCCTTGTATCCATTTTTTTGACGTATAGTATACATCTTCCTTGCCTTTGTACACTGTGTGACCAAAAATTGTTTCAAATTTTCCTTCTATTAAAAGCGCTCCAGTTTTTATTATGTGATAAATTGAAAATACTGCTATTACTAGACTTACTATAAGCACTGTATTAAAATTTGTATTTTTAGTAATATATTCATATATAGTAATAACAGATGATATCACCCCTACTATTGTTGATATACTTAATGTATTTTTTAAATGACTCTTACTTCTATATGCTATTTGTTCATTATAATGCTCATCATATTCTACTTTATAAATTCCACCTTGTGCTTGATAAATATCACCTTCATTATCTCCATTTATAATTATAGAATTATTATTCTTTTTTTGTTTAACTTTATTTGATATTTTATCATTATTATTAAGTTTTGTTTCACAATATGGACAAACCTTGTAATCTTCTTTGATTTTCTTATTGCAATTTGGACATTCCATAAAATTTCACCTTCACTATTATAAAATTATATATAAATTATAGTATATTCTGCCTTTTTATACAATATAATTATAAAACATACAATTTCTGAGCATTCTAATATACAAAAAAGGCACATACAATTGCATATGCCTTTTATAATATATATTAAGTTTACTATTTTTTTTAATTTTCATTTTCTCATCTTTTTTATTTTTATTTAAAATATCTAACGGATTATATTGTAATAAATCATCTTTAAAATCTATAGGTAATAAATTTACATATCTTTCAGTCGTTTTAATATTACTATGGTTGAGGAGCAATTTTAACCTATAAATATCTCCACCATTACGTATGAACATGGTAGCAAATGTATTTCTAAATGTATTCACTCCCCTCATTTTAACCTTACAATGCTTGAAATAATTCACTAAATTTTGATGTAAGGTATCATAACTCATTTGGGTTCCATCTAGTTTAGGAAATAATATATCATCACCTTTTAAATTCATTCTTTCAATATTATCTTTAAAGATTTCGATAATGGTACATTAGCTTGTCTTTTTGTTTTCATATGTGCAAATAATATCATTTCTTTTTCAAAATCAATATCTTTAATTCTAACATTTAATAATGTTGTGCTTCTACACCCTGCACCAACTAAGAATGATACTGTTACAAATGACCTATAATCTCCTACAAGACAAGTGTCCAAATCTGGCTTTTTCAAAAGCTTCTTGAGTTCTTCTTCTGTATACACTTCCTTTTTCTCTAAAACAATAGCGGGAATCTTAACTTCAAATTCTTTTAAATACTCTCTGGTAAAACAATAAGTAAGAAATGCCTTCAATTTAATCACAAATGTTTGATAGGTATTTCCCTTATACCCATAATCAATCATATAATTAATCCATTCCTCTACCTTTTTATGAGTAATAGTATTGACTTCATCTTGTGTATTAATATACTTCAGCAATTCATATTTATAAAATCTTTTCTTACTAACCAAAGTCGCTGGTCTAAGCCCTATAGACTTACAATAATCCATATATTCACTATAACATTCTTCTATAGTTTTGCTTGAATTATTGTTAATTTTTAGTGTTTTTAATCGTAATTTTGCCATACTGATCATCCCATCCTCTATATCAAAAATTAACTATTTACGGGTATGGAACGAGCACACTTTCATTTATGAAATATACCTAGGACAAATTGAGTTATATCTTCAATATACTACTCAACCTTCTCAATCAAATTATTATCCACCAACACCTTCAAAGAGAAACTCCTAAATGTCCCATCACCAAACTTCAATTTAATTTTATCCTTGTCCTTTTCATCAAATTCTGCTATTTCAGCCACTCCATAGGTTCTATGGGCAACCTTGTTTCCAACTTCATAGCCAAAGGTGTCAACAGGCAAATCATTTAGCCTTCCTTCAACTATAAATCGTGAAACCTCTTTAAACTGCCCTTTTCTATTTCTTGGAGAAAATAAATATAGATTATCTATAGCTCTTGTTACTCCAACGTAGAAAAGTCTTCTTTCCTCTTCGATATTGTCTTTTATACTGTTAACATGAGGTATTGTTTCTTCAACGCAGTTAATCACATATACATTCTTAAATTCCATTCCCTTCACGCCATGGACTGTACTCAATATAACTCCTTCTCTTTTAGTTTTCTTCTTGCTTTCTTCTATTGACTGCTTAACTTCTTCAATATGTGCCAAAAATTCAAATATAGTTTTGCAACCTTCTGCAGCCACCTTAAATTCCTCTATTATATCTTCCAAATCATCTATACTTTGATTAAGCTTTTTAGCATATCCTTTTAAATGCTCCATATATCCTAGGTCTGTAATTATGTATGAAATTGCTGCTGATAATGATATTTTATTTAAATAATTTATTTCTTTTCTTAAATCATCAAACTTTTTCTTTTGAAATGGAGGAATATCTTCTTTATTAATCAATATATCAAAAGGATTTTCTTCCTTAGCATAATTTTTTAAATATGCAATATTTCCTTTACTTATATATCTAAAAGGCTTATTTATTATTTGTATAAAACTTTCTAAATCAAATTGGTTAATGGATAATTTTAAATATGCAATTAAATCTTTACATATAAAATTTTCAAAGAAATTGTATTCCCTATCTAGCAAAGTAAATGGAATTTTTCTTTTTGCTAATACCTCTATGATTGTCATAGATTCTATATTAGTTCTATATAATATTGCATTATCTTCATAAGGAGTACCCAAACTTCTATTCTTTTCAATAATATCAGCCAGACTTTCTCCCTGCATTTTTTCATTATATGGATTAAACCATTTAATAATGCCTTCAGCTTCTCTATCCCAATGTATTTCTTTATTATTTCTTTCCTTATTAAATCTTATTATTTCTTTTGATTTATCAACTATATTCATTTTACTTCTATAATTAACTGATAAGTAATATTTCTTACCATTTTTAAATATTTTATCGAAGCTAACCATATATTCTGGCTTTGAGCCTCTAAATGAATAAATGCATTGATCCTCATCTCCAACTGCAAAAAGTGAATTTTCTTTTCCATCATTTATTAGCTTTAAGAAATCAACCTGCATTTCATCACAATCTTGAAATTCATCAACTAATACGTATTTAAATAATTTTCTATAACTTTCAAGCATATTTTCATCTCTTTGAAGCATCTCCAAAACTTCAATTGCTAAATCATCAAAGTCTCGTTTGTTATTTTCTTTCTTATAGTCTTCATATTTTTCTAAAGCTTCAATAAAAATTTCTTTTGCAAGAGAAGATTTAAATTCACTCAAAGGCACTCTTGAAGTTTTAAATAAAGAAATATTATTTACAGCTTCCTTTACTTTATCTTCATTAATTTCATCAAAATATTTCATTAAAACGTTGCTAACTATTTTGTGAACAATTGCTCCATCTACTATTTCAATATTTTTTCCACTTCTTAAAAGAATTTTATAAAAAAGGCCATGAAACGTTCCAAAGAAAGGAGATCTATTTTTATTAAAAGCAGCTTCATACCTATTTTTCATATTTTGTGCTGCTGCTTTTGTAAAAGTAATCACTATTATATTTCCATTAGGAACCCTTTTATTTTCAACCAAATGGTCAACTTTATTTATAATAACTGTTGTTTTTCCAGAGCCTGGTGCTGCTACTATCAATGCATTTCTTTCCTCAGCTTTTACTGCACTCATCTGGTACTTATCAAGGTTAACCCCCACTACAAAAATCCCTCTTTCTTTTCTTTATTATTATTTATCTTAAATTTTACCCATAATTATTAGATTAATTTCATAGATGTAAAAATTCATTTGAATTTCTAAGTTCCATCTAAAATCTATTATTCATGTTATAAACCCATATATATCCAAATCAATACTCAAACTTATAAATGGAATATACATACATCATTGAGAAATTATAATCGTAACACTACACTAGAAATCAGATACATTTTTCTGGAAGCAGGCATGTGAAATTGAGCTGATGATGGTTATTAGTGGAAGGTTGTTTCATTTTCTGCTTGTCATAAATTTACTTTAGGAACATGCAGAAATGGGTGCAACCTTTCACTTAGAACCTTCCAGCGAAAATTTCACTAGTCCTGTGGAAGATAAATGTATCTGATTTCGGTAATTGTTGCATAAGTCAAATTCTTGCGTTTGATATCTATAAGTTTACAGCAACTATATTGTAATCAATGTCTTCTAGATGTACAATAGTTTTATGTATTTTAATTCTAAAGAAAAAATATGTACATAACTAAACTGAAATTATTTAATGGTTTTTATAAAGGAGATTATTTATGAATAATAAATCTAATTTCAACGTAAGAGATGAAAGAAATCTAACAATGTTAGTTGATTTTTATGAATTAACTATGGGAAATGGTTATTTTGCTAAAGGACTTAAAGACAAAATAGCTTATTTTGACATGTTTTTTAGAAGAATTCCTGATGAAGGTGGATATTGTATAATGGCTGGTGTTGATCAATTAATAGATTATTTAAGCACCTTGAAATTTACAGATGATGACATCACTTATTTAAGAGAAAAAAATATTTTCTCTGCCGAATTTCTTGAATATTTAAAAGACTTCAAATTTACTTGTGATGTTTGGGCAGTTCCAGAAGGAAATCCAGTATTTCCAAATGAACCTTTAGTAACTGTTCGTGGCCCTGTAATACAAGCTCAATTTCTTGAAACTATGATTCTTTTAACTATAAATCATCAAACATTAATTGCTACAAAGGCTAATAGAATATGTAGAGCTGCTGAAGGACGTCCTGTAATGGAATTTGGTTCAAGAAGAGCTCAAGGATACGATGGTGCAATTTATGGTGCAAGAGCTGCTATTATTGGTGGATGTAGTTCAACTGCTTGTACTTTATCTGATAGAATGTTTAACATTCCTGCTGTAGGAACTATGGCTCATAGCTGGGTTCAATTGTACGATACCGAATATGAAGCTTTTAAGGCTTGGGCTGAAATTTATCCTGATGATTGTGTCTTACTTATTGATACCTATAATGTTATAAAATCAGGTGTGCCAAATGCAATTAAAGTGTTTGATGAGATTTTAAAGCCTCTTGGTAAGCGTCCTCGTGGTATTAGAATTGATTCTGGTGATATAACTTATCTAACAAAAAAATGCCGAAAAATGCTAGATGATGCTGGCTATGAAGATTGTAATATAGTTATTTCAAATTCTTTGGATGAACACATCATAAAAGATGTACTAGATCAAGGTGCATGTATAAATTCCTTTGGAGTTGGAGAAAGACTTATAACTGCAAAATCCGAACCTGTTTTTGGTGGTGTCTATAAGCTAGTTGCTTTAGACAACGAAGATGAAATAATTCCAAAAATTAAGATTAGTGAAAATGATGAAAAAATAACTAATCCAGGTTTTAAAAAGATAATTAGAATTTTCGATAAAACCTCTCATAAAGCATTAGCTGATTTAATTACCTTAAGAGATGAAATAATTAATGAAAATGAACCTTTAGTGATATTTGATCCTATCCACACTTGGAAGAGGAAAAAAATCAAAAATTTCTACACTAAAGAACTTCAAGTTGAAATATTTAAAAAAGGTGAATGTGTATATAAATCTTCATCTGTTTTAGAAATAAAAGAGTTTTCAAAAATTGAAACAGAAAAATTGTGGCCTGAAGTACTTAGATTTGAAAATCCTCATACTTATTATGTCGATTTATCTCAAAATTTGTGGTCATTAAAACATTCTCTGCTTCATAAATATACAAATTCATATGAAGTATAGTATTACTTTGTACATCTAAACATTAATAATTTTGAATATTTATGACACTATTTTTATAATAATTCTATATAATTAAAGCGAGATAAAATAATTTTTATCTCGCTCTTTCTATCTAAAAATTCATATTTAGATATTTTTCACTATCATACATTGAAACATTCAAGAAATTATATTCTTCTTTCATGCTTTCCTTAAAGCTTATATCGCTTACATCAGAACAATCATGAAAAACACATTTCTCACTTCCCTCTCCTTGTGTTAGCTCGCTTCCAAATATCGGGCACTCACTATAGCATTCAACTTTTTCCCTAGAATTTGACCAAAATGGACATTTACTCATAATACCCCACCCTTTTTTTCATAATTCTCTCAATTTTCTATTATTACAAATCAATTATATTACATGAATGATAAAAAGTAAACATTTTCCCTATAATTTCATTAACATTAATTAAAAAAAAGAGTAACTTCAAACCAAAGTTACTCTTATCAATTTTAATTATTATTTATTCTTACAAACAGAAATATTTATAATTTCGTTTTGGAAAGCTCTAAGTAATGCTTTTTCTAATACTTTCTCTTGAACAAAGTTTTCAACATCCTTGCATACTGCAAAAACTTTATTCTTTTCACCATTAGCATTTTTATAAGTCAAAGTTACATTTGGCTTATCATACTCTACATTTAATATTTGTATCCCCCAAGATATTTGTGCAAAATCTCCATCAACACTTAAAGTTGTTAATTCTCTCAACTTTTCATTATCCTTACCTGGATCATTTACAATTATTAACTCATCTCCAACCTTATATTTTCCCACAAAAATACGCCTCCTTATTGTTTCTTGTATTGATTTTTATCATAGGCTATATATTCTAAAGTCTGTAATAAAAATTAGTATCTAGTCTGTGGCTTCACGAAAGTAATAATATAATTCTTTAAAAGTATGTTAATTTATTAACATTCTTTATACCTTTATTTTAGCAGACTTTTCCTTCCTATACAACCTCTTTTTATTCTTTTATAAAACTTTTTTGTATTAATAATTATTATCAATAAATAATTTTACTCCATATAATTGACTATATAGATATTTACATGTTATAATTTTTAATAAAACAGTTGAAAGCGAGGTGTACAATATGGACTATATAGCTTCAATTTTTAAAGAAAAAAAGCTAAAATTAACTCCTCAGCGACTTGCAGTATATAACTATTTACTTAATACTACTTCACATCCTTCTGCTGATGTTATTTATACAGACATTCACGTTCAATACCCGACTATGAGTTTAGCTACTGTATATAAAGCATTAAAAACATTAGTCGAAGTTGGATTAATTCAAGAAATAAATGTTGGAGAAGGAAACTTTAGATATGATGGCAATTCAGCTCCACATCCACATTTACAATGTTTAGGTTGTGGCAAAGTTGATGATTTCAAAGATTTAACTCTAGATAATCTTAATTCTTTGGCAGAAACTCATACAGATTATAGAATTGTTAGTAATAAGGTTTATTTTTATGGTTATTGTACTAATTGTCAATAAATCTTAGTTCCGGGCTGCAGCTATAAATACAAATTTATAGTTACAGTCTTTTTTTAGTTAATCTCTTCATTATGATTAATATGTATCCCAAAATAATCATATAATTTAACGAGGTGATACATAATGAAAATCTTAATAATAAATAAAAGAAATTTAATAAGTTTATTATTGTATATAGCAGTAATAATTACTCTAACAACAATTATTATTCATTTTAACCCATATAATTATAAAGCAACTCAAACTATATCTCCTTTAAATCCTTCTCAAACATCACAAATAGACCTTACTGGTGACGGAAAAAAAGATTCTTTACAAATAGTAAATGCCCAAAACAAAATTGACTTAAATATTACATCTTCTAATAATAGTTATTATCTATCAAATCAAGTTCAAGATAAAACACTTTTTAATAATAATACTCATTGGGAACCTAAAGTTTTTATTCATGACATTTCTAGAGACAATATTCCTGAAATTATTCTTCAAGGCAGTAAAAATGATAAATCAGCATGTTATGTATTTCATTGGAATGGAAAAAATTTCACTTTAGTATATTATAGTAATAATAATATTTTTGGAATACTAGATTGTAAAAACCCAAAAACTCCTCAATGCTATTCTCTGTCTTCTTCCGGAGGACTTTCTTCATTAAATACCTTTATGCTTATTAATAATAAGACTCTTAACACTAGTAATAATAATTCTAATGTTCCTTCATTAGAATCTGTCACAAACTTTATAAATTTAATAGAACTACCATATATTATTGATGATCTCCCTGACATATTCACCACAGGAATTGATAAAGAAAACTTATCTTTACTTTGGGGGTTAGACAAAGATAATTATTCCTATTCTTTTCAAAATGCTTTTTTCTACGATTATAAATGGACACAATCCGGAGAGCCTTATTCAATAAGATGGAGATTATCTTTTGAAAAGAGTAACTTAAAAGGAAATAGAAATGACAAATCAGAATTCATCTTTGTTATAGACTTACAAAAAGATGCTGCTTCTTATAAAATTAGTGCTATACAAAAAGCCAAATAAAATATATAAGGCCGCACTATGCGGCCTAAGGGGGATGAGGGGATACTTAATGAAATGAATGTTTCATCAAGTCTATAATAGAACCACTATCTATTACATTGATATTATTGACACTTTCTAATTTAATATTCAGTAATTTTAGATTAATTTTAACTTTCATCAAATTCTCCAGTTTTATATGCTTCAATTATTTTATTTATTAGACGTGCTCTATCTGGATGAACATAATTCTTTAAAGCCATTAAAAACTCCAAATTCGGATCATTTTCTTTGATACTTTTGCTACTGCCACTGTTTTCACTTTTTTTACTACTTCTATCTACATATGAATTTTCAGCACTCTTTGAATTTGTGTTATTAGAATATTTCTTAGGATTTTGACTCATATTAGGATAAATCTTATTATTATCAACATTTTGATTGGTCATACTATTTTGAAAAAGATTATTGTCCAAATTCAACCCCATCATTTGTGCTATCGAGTTCAAATTTCCCAAATTAAATCCATTTGTATTCATTGAAGCTAGCATATTACCCATATTATTCATATCAAAATTGCCACCTAATAATCCCATCAATTGCATTGGATCTATACCAAAAGGTATACTGCTTCTTGTGCTATTGTTAGTGTTGGCACTAGCATTTGTATCATTTCTTGTTGAATCTTGATCTCTATGTTTATGCTTAGCCATATTAAAACCCTTTCATTATAATTACCTCTTACTAATATATGTATATTACTAAAAAAATGTTTATGTTTTTAGGCATTTTTTTAGAGGGCCTAAAAGCCCTCTATCCACTATCTTATAAATTAACAGCAGCTAGATCCTTCGTGATTTCCACCTAAGAAACTACATCCGCCACATAATAAAAATAGTAAAATAATTAAATAGGATTTATTACAATTTAATAATCCAGAACCACATGCAATTAATAAGAATATTATTGGTGTACAGCTATTTCCGCCTCCCAAAAAACCAGAGTTACTAGGGCAGCAGCATTCATCATGTTTCTTTTGACAGCAGCATTTCTTTTTAGACATAATTATCTCTCCTTTCTAAAAATTACGAATTCTAGCAGCCAGTAATGCAGCCAAAATTATTATTGCAAGGATTTATTCCTGATCCAACTCCACAACCATTGAAGCTATTATTGCAAAGGAATAAAATTACTAATACAAACAAATATGGTGAACAGTTACTTAAAAATCCACCGTAGTTTCCACCTTCGCAACAACATTCACGTTTCTTTTCGCAGCCACAACCACAGCCACCACCGTATCCATAGCCGCTTCCTACTCTACCAAAGTTCTTTCCACAACCACAATAGAATAATATTAATAAAATCCAAATCCAGCTTCCAAAACCACAACCGCATGGATTACCAAAACCTGCTCCACCTGGAAAACCTCCGCAGCCTCCAAATCCTGGGCCACCAAAACTTGATCCGCATCCTGAAGTGTTTGAAGCTGATTCACAACAATCATCACTACATGAATTTAAACCATTTAGGATATCATTCATTTCCATATTTATTCCTCCTTGGAAATATTTTTTCTTTTTTATACTATATATTATTCTCCCACATAACTTTTGACACTAGTTTTTATACAAGATTTTATTCTCAAGAACAAAGTGCCTGCGGCACACTAATTGGCTTTGCCAATTAATGAATAAGTAATAATGAATGACAACCCTAGGTTTCATCAAACTCTCAGATTTCTAAAATTCCATTTTTTCTATATATGCACAAAAAAGCCTACTACAAAATATTTGTAGTAGACTCTTTTAATATTAAAATACATTCTAATGAAAAAATTTTTATACCTTTTATAAAAAGTAGATATTTTAATCTATATCTGTAGCGAATTCAAGAAAAAGATTATCTATTAATTGATCTCTTCCATCCTTACTTACAGACGAGAAGAAATACAACTTGTCTTCTGAGGTTAATTCTAAAGTTTCCTTTATTATTTTTTCATTTTTTTTCAATTCATTTCTAGAAAGTTTATCGCTTTTTGTTGCAACAATTATAACATCATATCCAAAATGCTTAATCCATTTATACATTAAAATATCATCGCCTGTTGGTTTATGCCTTGAATCCACAAGTAAAACAACTCTTTTTAATTGTTCCCTACTTGTTAAATAGGTTTCAATGGTCTTTCCCCAGCTCTCTTTTTCTGATTTTGATACTTTAGCATATCCATAACCAGGTAAATCAACTAAATAAAAATCATCATTTATTATAAAGAAATTAATTAATCTAGTTTTTCCTGGTGTTTGGCTTACTTTAGCTAATTTATTTCTGTTTGTTAAAGCATTTATTATTGAACTTTTTCCAACATTAGATCTGCCTACAAACGCAATTTCAGCTCGATTATCTATAGGATATTGATTTCTCTTTACTGCTGAAGTAACAAAATCCGACTTTTTAATTCTCATTAGCATCCTCTCCAATTAGTGCATTTTTCAATACCTCATTTACTTCCTTAGCTGAAATAATATTTAAACTATTTCTTATGGAATTAGGTATCTTCTCTATATCTTTCTCATTTTCCTTTGGAATTATTATTGTATCTACACCAGCTCTAAATGCTGCTAATGATTTTTCTTTCAAACCTCCAATAGGAAGAACTCTTCCTGTCAAAGTTACTTCTCCAGTCATTGCTACATTATGCTTAACTTTCTTACCTGATAAAGCTGATACAAGTGCCGTTACCATTGTAACACCGGCTGATGGACCATCTTTTGGAACTGCTCCTTCAGGTGCATGAATGTGTATATCCTTTTCCTTATAAAAAGTTTCATTAATACCAAACTTAAGTGCATTAGCTCTTACATAACTATATGCTGTTTTTGCAGATTCCTGCATAACATCACCAAGTTTTCCTGTAAGCTCTAACTTACCTGAGCCTGTCATTACCATAGCTTCTATTGGAAGCGTATCTCCACCATAAGCTGTCCATGCCATTCCAGTAACAACGCCCACTTTATCCACTTTATCTATTTTATCAATGTCAAAACTTCTTTTTCCTAATAATTTTTCAACATTTTCACTACTAATAGAGACTTCTTTTTTCCCATCCTTCAACATTTCTGCTAAAGCTTTTCTCACAAGAGAATTCAACTTTCTTTCTAAGCCACGGACTCCTGATTCTCTTGTATAACCTTCAATAACATCCATAATTGAATTATCTTCAATATTTATTTTATTTACTGGTATATCTAATTCTTTAAATATTTTAGGGATTAAATGCCTTTTAGCTATATTAAATTTCTCTTCATAAGTATATCCTGATACTTCAATAACTTCCATTCTATCTAATAGAGGCCTTGGCACTGTTTCTAACGTATTTGCTGTAGCTATGAACATAACCTTTGATAGATCCATAGGAACCTCTAAATAGCTATCTCTAAAATCCTTATTTTGCTCACTATCTAATATTTCTAGCAAAGCATCAGATGGATCTCCTTTATAATTTGAATTAATCTTGTCGATTTCATCAAAAAGCATAAGTGGGTTCATAGATTTTGCTTCCTTCATTGCATAAACTATTCTACCTGGAATAGCTCCTACATATGTTTTTCTATGACCTCTTATTTCTGCCTCATCTTTCATTCCACCTAAAGATATTCTTGTATATTTTCTATTAATGGCATGAGCTATAGATCTAGCAATGGATGTTTTTCCAACCCCTGGTGGTCCAACTAAACAAAGAATCGGTCCTTTTTGAGACTTACTAAATTGCTTTACAGCTAAATATTCTATTATTCTATCTTTAACATCTTCAAGACCAAAATGTTCATTATCTAAAACTTCTCTTGCCTTTACAACATTAATACTTTCCTTAGTATATTTTCCCCAAGGAATATCTAATGCCCAATCTAAATAAGTCTTAACAACATTACTTTCCGATGATGTTTGATTCATTCCTTTTAATCTTGATAATTCATAATTAACTTTATCCTTAACTTCTTTATTAAGTTTTGCTTTTTTAATTTTTTCCTCGTATTTAATTATTTCCTTCTTATCATCATCATCTTCGCCTAATTCCTCTTGGATTGCATTTAATTGTTGTCTTAAATAATATTCCTTTTGTTCCTTTGCGACATTGCTTTTAACCTTATTAGCAATTTTCCTTTGGATTTTAGCAATTGAAATTTCTATTTTTATTCTCTCTAATACCTTTTCTGATCTTTTTGCTAAATTCATAGTTTCTAGAATTTCTTGCTTTAATTTTTCCTCTGTAATTGCATACGAAGCTACCATATCTATAAATTGACTTGGTTGCTCTGAAGAATCAACTAATTTAACAGCATCTCCATAATTTTCTTCAACTAGTTTTAATAATCTATTAAATTCTTTATTCAAAAGCTTTATATAAGCGTCTAATTCTTCACTTTTTTCAACTTCCTCTTCTAATGCTTCAACTGAAACTTTCAAATAATTTTGTCCTTCTTCTATATATTCTACTATTTTGCCTCTTTCTTTTCCTTCCACGAGAACTCTAATAGTATTATCTGACATTTTAAGAATTTGTTTTATTTTACATATAGTTCCAATAGAATAAATTTCATCTTGACCAGGTTCTTCTACCACAGAATCTTTTTGAGCCGCAAGAAAGACTTCTTGTCCATCTAGCATAGCTTGTTCAATAGCTGCTGTGGATTTTTCTCTTCCCGCATCAAAATGCACAACTACATTAGGAAAAACAGTCAATCCTCTTAAAGGAATTAGCGGAATCGTATATAACTTTTTCATAGTACTATTTCCCCCCATATCTTAATAACATATTTTTTTTGACTTAAATAGTATACACATAATAATTAAATTTTTCAATAATTCTTAATACAAAAACTATCTATTATATTATGTCTTCAAAATATAAAAAATCAACATATGTCATCTAAAC
This sequence comes from Clostridium sp. YIM B02555, assembly GCF_022320955.1. Taxonomy (NCBI): domain Bacteria; kingdom Bacillati; phylum Bacillota; class Clostridia; order Eubacteriales; family Clostridiaceae; genus Clostridium; species Clostridium sp. YIM B02555. Next base: position 100,606 of record NZ_JAKJJY010000017.1, read on the forward strand.
AATTTCAAACTTAAAATTATTTTATACCTTATAATAATTATTGTTTAATCCATCTATTATACCATATATATATTAATAAAAAAAAGAAAATGTGTAAAAATATTTATTGCAGCCAATTTAGTTTCTCCTAATTTTAAAGAAAAACTAAATTGGCTTATTACAATTTTTGTATTAATTTTAATTTTTTAATGAAGAATTTGCTTCTGCTGATAATATTTCCACATCATTTCCATTAACAACTTCTCTAACTTCTATTGCAACCTTTATAACTTCACTAAATTTGCTTACTGTAATTATTTCAATTCCAGCTATTTCATTTAAAGACTCATCAAAATTGTCTTTAGGTATAATAACTTTTGTGGCCCCTCCTTTAAGTGCAGCTGATATTTTTGCTTTCACCCCTCCTATAGCCTTAACTGACCCCAAAATGCTTATCTCACCTGTCATTGCAACAAATCTATTAACTGCCTGCTTTGTTATAGCACTATATATTGCCGTAGCTATACTAATACCAGCCGATGGGCCATCAACTGGCATTCCACCTGGTATATTAACATGTATATCATATTTATCAGTATTCAAGTCAAATAAATTATCTAAAACTGTTAATACATTTTGAACTGAAGAATATGCGGTACTTTTCATTTTAATTTTTTTATTATTATTTGTGATTTCCTCTTCCTCTACTATTCCTGTAACCTTTAATTCTCCTCTTCTATCATCAACTCTTTTACAGCTTACTTCAAGCGGCATTAGCATTCCAATATTCGCACCATATACTGCTAAACCATTTACAACTCCAACTTTTGATTTGGACGGTATAAAATTAGAAACTATTTTATTATATTGCCCATTTTCTAATACCCATTTAATATCCTCAAATATTATTTCAATTCTATTCTCATTAATTGCTATTCCTGATGCTAATTGTATTAAATTTATAACTTCTCTTCCATTAGTGCAATATTTACTCACTTCTTCAATTGCTTCTTTTGTAATCATCAACCCCACTTTATTAACACAATTAGCTGCAATTTTTTCTATTTCTTCTGGTAATAGTGCTCTAAAAAATATTTCGACACATCTTGATCTAATTGCAGGTATTATTTCTTCTGGCGATCTTGTTGTAGCACCAATTAATCTAAAATCTGCTGGCAATCCATTTTCAAAAACTTCTTTTATGTACCTAGGCATATTACTATCTTCAGAACTATAATATGAACTATCTAAAAAAACTTTTCTATCCTCCAAAACTTTCAAAAGCTTATTTAATTCAATCGGATGCAATTCTCCTATTTCATCTAAAAAAAGAACTCCTCCATGAGCCTTAGTAACTGCCCCAGCCTTTGGTTGAGGAATACCTGCAACCCCTAATGATCCTGCTCCTTGATATATCGGATCATGTACTGAGCCAATAAGAGGATCTGCAATACCTCTCTCATCAAATCTTAATGTGGTTGCATCAAGTTCAACAAATTTAGAGTTTTGTGTAAAAGGTGATAATTTTGACTTTCTAGCCTCATCCAATACTAATCTAGCTGCTGCTGTTTTTCCAACTCCAGGAGGGCCATATATAATCACATGTTGTGGATTAGGGCCACACAGCGCTGCTTTTAATGCCTTAATTCCCTTTTCTTGACCTATTACTTCTTCAAAGGTTGAAGGTCTACTTTTTTCTGTTAACGGTTTTGATAAACTTATTTGTCTTAACTTATTTAATTTATTTAGTTCTTTTGTATTTTCCCTATCAATTACCACTTCTCTAGTCTTTTGTGGCTTATTCATGGAGTTAAACATAACATAAACCATAAGAATTAAAACTATAATTTGCAAAATCATTAATATATTCGTCATAACCTTTAACATAATAACAATAACCATAATAACATTATTGTTATTATCTCCTTTCTACTTACATTTTTGTTATTAGTATTATTTGCTTATTATTACAAATATATTCTTAATTTATAAATATATATTGCAATGCTCAATGCTCAATGCTCAATAATCAATTATTAATCATCTTTTATGATTTTATGTACAATAAAAAAACAAGTTAGTATAACCCGTAATAAGTATACTAACTTGTTTCTATAGATTTATAAATATCTTAAGCTGATTCTATACCTTTTTTAGTTCTAGCTTTAACTAAAGTTGGTCTAACTTTTCCTTCTTCAAGCCTTTCAATAATAGGCTCTTTCTTACTCTTAATAGTATCATCTGTTATTGTAACCTTAGTTATTCTATTATCTGTAGGTATTTCATACATTATTTCATTCATTATATCTTCAATGATAGCTCTTAAGCCTCTAGCTCCAGTCTGTCTGCTTATAGCTTCATCTGCAATTGCATCAAGAGATTTATCATCAAATTCTAATTTTACATCATCCATTTCAAATAACTTCTTATATTGCTTTACAAGAGCATTTTTAGGTTTAGTTAAAATTTGAATTAACGCTTCTCTATCTAAAGATTCTAATGTAACAAGTATTGGAAGTCTTCCAACAAATTCAGGGATCAAACCAAACTTTAATAAGTCAGCTGGCATAATTTCTTTAAGCAAGCTTCCTACATCTTTTTCATGTTTAGCTTGGATTTCTGCTCCAAATCCCATAGAACTCTTTCTTGTTCTCTTTTCTATTATCTTATCAACTCCATCAAAGGCTCCACCACAAATAAATAATATATTAGAAGTATTTATTTGTATAAATTCTTGATGAGGATGCTTTCTTCCACCTTGTGGTGGAACTGATGCAACTGTTCCTTCTAAAATCTTTAGAAGAGCTTGTTGCACACCTTCTCCTGATACATCACGAGTAATAGATGGATTTTCAGATTTTCTAGCAATCTTATCTATTTCATCTATATATATTATTCCTCTTTCTGCTTTTTCTACATCATAATCTGCATTTTGTATAAGCTTTAAAAGAATATTTTCTACGTCTTCTCCAACATATCCTGCTTCAGTTAATGTTGTAGCATCAGCTATTGCAAAAGGTACATTTAAAAATCTTGCTAGAGTTTGAGCAAGTAATGTTTTACCAGAACCAGTTGGTCCTAATAATAAAATATTACTTTTTGATAGCTCAACATCCATATCTTCTTTATTAGTATTTATTCTCTTATAATGATTATAAACTGCTACCGCCAAAGATTTCTTTGCTCTTTCTTGACCAATAACATAAGAATCTAAATACTCTTTAATTTCATTTGGTTTTGGAACACTTTTTGGGTCAAAATCAACAGTTTCTTGAAATTCATCTGCTATGATTTCAGAGCACAAGTCAATACATTCGTCACAAATATATACACCAGGCCCTGCAATTAATCTTTTTACTTGTTCTTGTGTTTTCCCGCAGAAAGAACACTTTAACTGTTTCTTTTCATCATACTTAGCCATACATTCACCTCACTTAAACGCATTAATTAAATACTTTATCCTATTTATCTTTTCCTGTATTGTGTCTTATCATAACTTCATCTATTAAGCCATAATTTTTAGCTTCTTCAGCAGACATAAAGTTATCTCTTTCAACGTCAGCTTTTATAACTTCTAAAGGTTTTCCAGTATTTTCACTTAAAATCCTATTTAAAGTATCTTTCATCTTTAATATTCTCTTAGCATGAATTTCAAAATCTGTTGCTTGACCTTGGAATCCACCTAGTGGTTGATGTATCATAACCTCAGCATTTGGAAGAGCATATCTCTTTCCTTTTGCTCCACATGAAAGTAAAAATGCTCCCATTGAAGCTGCCATTCCAATACATATTGTTGACACGTCACACTTAATAAATTGCATAGTATCATAAATAGCATTTCCTGCTGTTATAGATCCTCCTGGACTATTTATATATAAAAATATATCCTTATCAGGATCTTCACTTTCTAAGAACAATAATTGTGCTACTATTAAATTGGCTGTATCATCGTTTACTTCGCCACTTAACATAATTATTCTTTCTTTTAACAATCTAGAAAATATATCATAGGAACGTTCTCCCCTACTTGTTTGTTCTACAACCATTGGTACTAAAGCCATATAAATCCTCCTCTACTATTTTATTCTTGCCTAACATTAATTATATAATTTTTGGATTAATTTGTTAATCCTTATTTGAATAAATTGCCAGAAAAATTTTTCTGGCAATCTTAATTGTTATGCTTATTTTATATTATATCGCAAAATAAATTATTTGCAATTTTCTTTTATAAATTTAATTGTATTTTCTAATATTATGTCTTTTTCAAGAATACTTCTTTGAGCTTTAGCTAAAACATCAGCCATTTTTTCTGGCTCTTTAGGGCTATACATTTTTGCTAATTCTAAAGCTTTTGCACTTACTTCATCATCTGTAGCTTTGATATCTTCTGCTTTAGCAACTGCTTCAAGAACTAAATCTGCCTTAACTTTTCTTTCAGCATTTTCTTTCATGAAGTCTCTCATTTTTTCTGTTGTATTTCCAGTGAATTCCATGTATTGTTCTAAGCTTAATCCTTGATATTTTAATCTTCCTTCAAGGTCTTTCATCATAGAATCAATTTCTTTTTCTATCATAGCTACTGGAATATCCATTTTTGAAGTTTCTATTATTGCTGTAATAACAGCTTCTTCAAATTCTCTTTCAGCTTTTTCTTCATTGTTCTTTTCTAAAGTCTTCTTTAAATTTTCCTTTAATTCTGCAAATGTATCAACAGCTGCAACATCTTTAGCAAATTCATCATCTAATTCTGGTAATTCTTTTACTTTTACTTGCTTAACTTCAACTTCAAACATAGCTGGTTTACCATTTAAATCTTCTTTACCGTAAGCTTCTGGGAAAGTTACATTAACTTCCTTCTTATCTCCTATTGCTAAGCCAATTAGTTGATCTTCAAAATTATCAATAAATGTTCCAGAACCAATTTCTAATGAATAATCCTTTCCTTCGCCGCCTTCAAAAGCAACTCCATCTATGTATCCTTTGAAATCTATAACAGCTATATCACCTTTAGCTATAGCACCTTCTGCTTTAACTTCAATTCTAGCATTTTTTTCTTGCATATCTTTTATTTGCTTTTCTATTTCGCTATCTTCTACTTCATACATAGGTTTTTTAATATCTAATCCTTTGTATTCTCCTAATTCTACTTCTGGATAAGTAGCAACAGTAGCAGTATAAACTAATTCCTTACCTTCTCCTAATTCAACTACATCAATTTGTGGGTAGTCTACTGGTCTAATGTTTTCTTGATCTAATGCTGCTGGATATGATTCTTCAATAGCAAAGTTAACTGCATCATCATAGAATACTTCTACTCCATAGAATTTTTTAACCATTGCCATTGGAACTTTTCCTTTTCTAAACCCTGGAATGTTATATCTACTCTTATTTTTATTATAAGCTTTAGTTATTGCTGCGTTGAATTTTTCAGCTTCAACCCTTATTTCTAGTTTTATCACATTTGTTTCTATTTTTTCTACGTTAGCTTTCATTTATTCTTTCCTCCTAAACAGTGTACATCTATTTTAACTAGGTCATTATACCATAAACCCGTAAATCTTATCAAATAATTTATTAATATTATCTTTATTGAATATTATTACCATTCATATCTATATAATGAGTCTGTCCGTCAACAGTGACTTTAACTCCTTTTTCTTCCTTTGCTCCAATTTCTATGCTCTGACCAGCTAAATCCCAAAATATTTTATCACTATCATTTGAAATATCTGTCATCCATATATATTGTTTAAGTGCTGCACCTCCAAAATAAGGTCTATTAGTCACAAAAATGATTTTATCTTCACTAATAAATTTAGGATTGACATTCCACAAATATCCTGGGTTAGATTGAATTATAGCGTCTTTTGCAAAAACACTTCCTTTTGTAGATACATATTGATCCTTTGATACAACCTTATTGGTTCCATCTACATTATATAATGTTATTACAGCATTCGTATCCATGACAATTATTTGCTTTCCTGACGGACTTAAGTCAAAACTTATTCCTGTATCACTACTCTCTAAGGTTTTAAATATTTTTTCACCATTATTATCAACGTATATTGCCTTAGCAGTATTTCCACTGGCTAAAGTTATATTAATAAATTCTTCTGCAGGCTTTGGTGTTTCTTTCTTAGCCGGCTCTTCCTTCTTATTCGTATCTTCATTATTATTAGCTTTTGTTTCAGTTTGTGTCTTTTTGTCTACATTAGTAGTATCACTATCAATCCAGGCTTGTATATTATTTTTAATGTTTTTATAATCAATTGGATTATAAATAACTTTAAATACAAGTGCAACTATTACCACTATTACAGCTAAAGAAAATATCAATATAGTTCTTTTTCTCTTTTTCATTTTTTTTTCATATTCTTTACTAAAAATACTTGGCTTTCCCAAACCTAGATCCCTCCGAATCTTTTTATGTATTAACAAACAAATTCATTATATATTATTACTATACTTAAATCTACAATATATTATAATTTGTAATAAAATAATAATATTTGAATTTCACAGATATCTATTTTTTGCAGCTATTTTTACTTTTACAATTACCGCATTTATCCTCTTTATTTTCGCCCTTCATACAACAGCCCCCACACTTCAATAAACCTTCTGCTTTTAATTCTTCTATTGTTAACTTACATACATTTTCTGAATATTCTTCATAATCTATTGTGTCTTTTAATAAATCTTCTTTTCTAATTTCAATCATAATTTTTTCTCCCTAAAATATAATTAATATTTTTCTTCAATATGTATATTTTTATTTTTCACAGTTTTTTTACATTAAATCAAACTTTTTTATTTATTTCAACCATTTAATAAACATTTCTTTAAAAGTTAATTGTCGCATTATAAAAAAATATTGTTTTTTTCTTTGTTTATTGTATAATAAAATTAATTAACTATTATTATGCCCATACACTTTATAGTATACACTATAAAGTTATATAAACCCACAATGGTATGTTCATTTATTCCCTTTCTCAAATGGACATACGAAAACCTGTGCTCATAGTCTACAGGTTTTCTTTTTTTGTTCGCAATACTAGTTACCACACCTTAACTCTCTTGAATAAAAAAAAAGAATTGCTCTAAAAACAATCCTTTTGATAAAATTCATATAAATCATTCTACTTGTATTAGACATTTATTATAGGCTTTCTTTCATTTTTTAAATTATTAATTTTATTTCTTCTTCTTTCCAGTTCTGCTGAAACTTCTTCAACTGAAATATCCATTTGTGCCATTAATACAAGAAGATGAAATGTAAGATCACATATTTCATTAATTTGTTCTTCCTTATTATCTTCCTTACAGCTAATTATTACCTCAGTACATTCTTCTCCAACTTTTTTTAATATTTTATCTGTTCCTTTTTCAAAAAGATATTTTGTATAAGACCCTTCTTCACCTTCGGTTTTTCTTTTCAAAATCACGTCATATAAGGCTTTAATATTTCCATCCATTCCTATCCCTCCATTATCATATACTCAGTAAACATTTCATTAGTAGCAATATTATAAAGTTCTATAAAAACAGCTTTTTTCTCCTGTATGACATGCAGCACCCTTTTGCTCCACAAGGATTAGCAATGTATCATTATCACAATCTATTCTTATTTCCTTAACATATTGAAAATGACCAGATGTTGCTCCCTTATTCCAAAGTTCATTTCTACTTCTGCTATAAAACCAAGTTGTTTCTCCTTCAAAGGTTTTTCTTAAACTCTCTTTAGACATATATGCTAACATTAAAACTTCTTTTGTTTTATAATCTTGAACTATAGCAGGAACTAAACCATTTCCCTTTTCAAAATCAACTTGCTCCACTCTTTTACAAATATCCATTAGAATTTTCCTCCAACCATTATTATATATCTCTAATTAAATACGCACAGGAACACTTCTTTCATTTAAATATTGTTTAACTTCATCAACTGTGAGTTCTCCATAATGGAAAAGTGAAGCTGCTAAAGCTGCATCAGCAATATTATTTTCAAATACATCATAGAAATCCTTTAAACATCCACACCCTCCTGAAGCAATTACAGGAACATTAGTTATATCACTCACTGCTTTTGTTAATTCTAGGTCAAAGCCTTTTTTAGTTCCATCTGCATCCATTGATGTTAATAGTATTTCTCCTGCTCCAAGAGAAGTTGCTTCTTCAATCCATTTTAGCAAATCCATCCCCGTATCAATTCTTCCACCATTTATCACAACGTTCCATCCAGTATTATCTGCTCTCTTTTTAGCATCTGCGGCTAACACTATACACTGACTTCCAAAATAGAAGGCTCCTTCTTTTATGAGCTTCTTGTTTCTTACCGCAGCTGAATTTAAACTTATTTTATCTGCTCCTGCTCTGAGGATAGACTTTATATCATCTAAATTAGTTAATCCTCCACCAACGGTAAATGGAATAAAAATCTTTTCAGCTACACTTTGAACTACTTTTTCCATTATACCTCTTTTTTCATGGGTGGCAGTAATATCTAAAAAAACCAATTCATCTGCACCTTGTTTATTATAATATTCAGCTAAAGCAACAGGATCTCCAACGTCTACTAAGCCTTCAAAATTAATACCTTTTACAACTCTTCCTTCTTTTACATCAAGACATGGAATAATTCTCTTTGTATGCATAAAACACCCCCAACTTTTTCAGTTTACAGTTTACAAGTTACAGTTCATGCCCTTTATGGTATCCTGTGGCAATTTACAATTCACAGTTTACAGTTATAGTTAGTAGGTTACAGTTGATTTAGCAACAACTATTGCTTCTTCTAAGGATAAGGTTTTTGCATATATTGCTTTACCTGTTATTGCACCATATAATCCCATTTCTGCTAAATCCTTTATATTTTCAATATCTCTAATCCCGCCAGATGCAGTAATATCAATATTAACTGTTTCTTTTAACTTTTTAAGCATTTCAACATTTGGTCCTTTCAAGGTCCCATCTTTGCTTATATCAGTTACTATTATGTTTTTAACACCAACAGCTTCCATCTTTTTAGCAAATTCAATATAATCTAAATCACTTCCAGCTAACCAGCCTCTTCCATATACTTTTCCATCTTTACAATCTATTCCAACTGCAATCTTTTCTCCATATGTATTTATTGCTTTTTTTAGTAACTCCTCGTCTTCCATTGCTATGGTTCCAAGAATAACTCTAGAAATTCCATTATCTAATAAGTATTTTATTGTTTCAAAAGAACGTATTCCTCCTCCAAGCTCCACAGGAATTTTAAGCATGTTAGCAATTTTTATTACTAGTTCATGATTTTCATTGCTCCCACTCTTTGCTCCATCTAAATCAACTAAGTGTACATATTCAGCCCCAACAGCTTGAAAAGACTTTGCTGTCTCAAATACATCTTCTGCAACTATTTCTTTTTTATCATAATCTCCTTGATATAATCTTACTGGTTTTCCATCTATGATATCAATTGCTGGTAAAATTATCATTTAATCAACTCCCCGAAGTTCTTTAAAATACTTAATCCTACAGTTCCACTCTTTTCTGGATGAAATTGAGCCCCAATGACATTGCTACTCCTAACAACACCTGGAATTTTGTTATCACCGTATTCACTATACGCAATTAAATCTTCCTTATTATAATCTTGCGCAAAATATGAATGAACATAATAAACAAATTTTCCTTCTTCTATTGAATTAAAAAGTTCATCTTTTTTATTGTATAATAAATTATTCCAGCCAATATGAGGAATCTTTACACTGTTACTTTTATCTTCTTTCATTTTAACAATATTCCCTTTTAGCAATCCAAGACCTTTTCTTTCAATTCCTTCAAAGCCTTTTTCAAATAGTAACTGCATACCAAGGCATATACCAAGAAGAGGTTTTTTCTTCCTCACTTCTTCTTTAATAACTTTATCCAAAGCTAGTTTTTCAATAGTGTCCATTGCATCCGGGAAAGCTCCAACCCCTGGCAATATTAATGCATCTGCCTTCTGAATTTCTTCTATCTCAGCCGAAATTTTACTTTCTAATTTCAGAAAATCAAGAGCATTTTTAACACTTTTTAAATTTCCCATTCCATAATCAATTATTACTATCATTCAAACACCCCAATTGTTCAGTTTACAGTTCACAAGATACAGTTTACATTTATAGTTATTAGTTAGCAGTTTATGCCCTTTAGGGTACTCTGCGGGTAATGTACAGTTGCAGTTTACAGTTTATACCCCTTAGTGTACCCTGTAGGCAAAGTACAGTTATATCTATCAGTTTACAAGTTTGCTATCCCCCAACTGTAAACTGCCTAAATACTTCCTTTTGTAGATGGTATTCCATTTTCCTCGCTTCTAAACTTTGCTTCCTTAATAGCTCTTCCTAATGCTTTAAATAAGGCTTCAATCTTATGATGATCATTTTCCCCATATAAAACTTTTAAATGAAGAGTTATTCCAGCATTGAAAGCAAAAGCTCTAAAAAATTCCACAATCATCTCTGTTGACATTTCTCCTACTTTTTCTCTTTTGAAATCACAATCAAAAACCAAATAAGGTCTATTGCTTATGTCTAAGGATACCAAAGCTAAAGTTTCATCCATAGGAACATAAAACGTTCCATATCTATTAATTCCAGCTTTATCTCCTAAAGCTTCCTTAAAAGCCTCACCAAGAGTTATTCCTATATCCTCAATTGTATGATGATCACATACATCTAAATCACCTTTAGCAGAAACTTTTAAATCCATTTTCCCATTAAAAGCAAATAAATTTAACATATGATCAAAGAAGCCAATGCCAGTGTTTATTTGACTATTTCCACTTCCATCCAAATTAAGTTCCAAATTAATACTTGTTTCTTGGGTTATTCTTTCTTTCTTTGAACTTCTTTCTATCATATTGTCCTCCTAAAATTCTATAATAGAATAATTAATACATAAAAATCTTCGCTATTGCATCTACCACTTTTCTATTCTGCATCGCAGATCCAACAGTTATTCTAAAGGTATCGCCTTTAAGACTTCGAATTACAATGCCATTATTTTCGAGTCCTTTTATTAAAGCATCCTTATGTTTCGTTCTGCCATAAATAAAGTTTCCTTTAGATGGGTAAAACTCAATTTTCATAGCTGCATTTTTTTGAATTTCCTTTAGATTTGCATATAATTCTTCTCTTTGTTTTACTACTAGCTTTGTATTTTTCACAACATTTTGTGGATATCTCAATACTATAGCTGCTAAATTTTGTGAAAAAGAACTTATTGTATAAGGCACTTTATAATTTAATAATTCCTCTATGTTGCTTTCATGAGTAATTAAAAAACCAATTCTTAAGGATGCAAGTCCCCATGCTTTTGAAAGAGTTCTCGTCACCATGAGATTTTTATACTTATTTATATATTGAAGCATAGACTCACCATGAAATTCATAATAAGCTTCATCCACAAGAACTATTGTATCTTTAAATTCTTCTAATATTTTAATTAGATCTTCTATTTCTATACTTATCCCTGTAGGATTATTAGGATTAGAAAAAAGAATCAAATCAACCTTTTCTTGCTTTCCGAGCTCTATAAATTCTTCCACCTTAAAATTCATAGTTTTATCAATGTTATAGGTTACAAGCTCTCCACCAAATCTTGAAACATAAAAATCATACATTACAAAATCAGGACACAAACTTAATGCTTTTTTCCCTTGCTTTATCATCCTACTTATAACCAGTTCAATTGCTTCATCTGAACCATTACTTACTATAATATTTTTGCTTTCTACACTTGAATATTTTGCATATAACTCTTTAATTTCGTTCATTTCATTAGTAGGATATCTATGTAACTCCATGCTAGTTAAACAAGATTTCATCTGCCTGTGCATATTTTCATCCATTTCTAGATATATCTCATTACTATCTAGTCTAACAACATATTCATCATAAGCATCGATATACTCATTATACACGCCCATGGTTTAATCTCACTTTCACTGAATTAGCATGAGCTGTAAGTCCCTCTTTATTTGCTAAAGTTATTATCTTTTCTCCATTTTCTTCAATTGCTTCTTTTGAATAATAAATAAATGAAGATTTCTTTATAAAACTATCAACTGATAATGGTGAAAAAAATCTTGCTGTACCACTAGTAGGCAATACATGGTTTGTTCCTCCAAAATAATCTCCAATAGGTTCTGGACAATACCTTCCCAAAAACACAGAGCCTGCATTTCTAACCATTCCTAAATATTGCATTGGATCATCTACCATTATTTCTAAATGCTCAGGAGCAATTGCATTAGATATATCAATACACTCTTCAATATTTGCACATATTATTGCTGTACCAAAATCTTTAAAGGAAGCTCTTATTATTTCTTCTCTTTCAAGAGTTTTAATTTGTTTTTCCAATTCTACTTCTACTTTTTCATATAAAGCTTTAGAAGTTGTTATCAATATTGAAGATGCCAACCTATCATGTTCCGCCTGTGACATTAAGTCTGCAGCAACAAAACTTGGATCTGATTTTTCATCAGCGATAACTAATATTTCACTAGGCCCTGCAATCATATCTATATCAACCTCTCCAAATACTAACTTCTTTGCAGTAGCAACAAATATGTTTCCAGGCCCAACAATTTTATCAACCTTTTGAATAGTCTCAGTTCCATATGCTAAGGCAGCTACCCCTTGAGCTCCTCCAACCTTATATATCTTATCTATTCCAGCAATTTTAGCAGCTACCCCTATATATGGATTAATTCCACCATCCTTATCAGGAGGAGTAACCATTATAATTTCATCTACCCCTGCAACTTTTGCAGGAATTACATTCATTAGTACTGATGAAGGATACGCAGCAGTCCCACCAGGAACATATACTCCAACTCTTTCTAAAGGAAGCACTCTTTGCCCCAGATAAACTCCCTTGTCTTTAGTCATTAAGAAGCCATTTGATTTCTGCTTATTATGATAAGCTTCAATATTTACTTTTGCTTCTTTTAATGCTTCAATAAAATCATCTTCAACCTTATTAAAACACTCCTCGATTTCATCCTTTGAAACCTCCAAATTCTTTAGAACAATTTTGTCAAAGGCTTTTGTAAAATCAAATAAAGCTTTATCCCCTTCGCTTTTAACCTTTGATAAAATGCCATACACGCTTGATATTATTTCTTGTTCTGTTTCTGCAACTCTTCCTTTAAGTTCCTTTATTAAAGTTTTCTTATTTTCTTTTGTTATTTCCATCAAATTTAACATGGAATAAACCGCCCCCTCTACCTTGCCAAAAATCGTTTTTTTAATTTTTAATATATATTTTTATTAATAAATTAAAATATACTAATTATAATTATCAACATTTCACGTTTTTTGTCAATTATTTATCACTTCTTTAATCCTTTCTATAAAATTTCCTATTTCAGCTTGTTTCATTTTAAAACTAGCCCTATTTACTATTAATCTTGCACTTATTTCACAAATTCTATCAAGTACAACTAATCCATTTTCCTTCAAAGTTGTTCCTGTTTCCATAATATCTACGATACCATCACACAATCCTAGTATTGGTGCGAGTTCAACAGAACCCTCTATTTTTATAACCTCGACATCCATTCCTTTCTTTTTAAAGTAATCTTTAGCAACCTTTGGATATTTAGTTCCTATCTTAATATGTCCAACCTTCTTGAAAATATCATTTTCAGGTAATGATGCAACTATAAAACCACACTTTCCAAAACCCAAATCTAATACTTCATAGCAATTATTATCATATTCTAAAATGGTATCCTTCCCCACAACTCCAAGGTCAGCTACTCCATGTTCAACATAAGTTATTGAATCAGCAGCTTTAACCAAAAAATAATCTATATCTTGAGTTTTATCTTTAAATACAAGTTTTCTTCCTTTATTTTTTAGTTCAGATGGATCAAATTTTGCCTTGTCTAATATTTTTATTGTTTCTTGTTCTAGTCTCCCCTTTGTCAATGCTATGCTTATGCTCATTTTATAGTTCGCCCCCATTAATAATTTTTATTTCATTAATATCATTATTCGGAAGTAATTCAACAATATACCCTTCTTCTCTAAGTTCTTCACTCTTTTTAATTGCTTTAATTCTATCTTTATCATTGTAGTAAATCTTATATTCATTTTCTGTTTTAATACAACTTTCATCTAATTCAAAAGTTGAGATAACCGAATTAATATCTATTGAAAACCCAACAGCTGGCACAAAAGAATTAGCAAATTTTATTAAACCATCATATCTTCCACCTCTTAATAGAGTATTTCCAAGGCCTTCTCCATAACCTCTAAAAATTATACCTGTATAATAATTGAGTCTTGGAACCATTCCCAAATCAAAAGTCACACTTTCACCATATCCCAATTCCTCTAACTGATTATATAACTCTTCAAGATATTTTAAATTTTCAATTATTTCATTATTAAATGCTAATTTTTTTGCTTCACTTATGATTTGTTTATCTCCAAATAGCCAAGGAAGTTTATTGAAAAATTTTTTATATTCTTCTTTAATTTCTAAGTTACCTAAATAATCCTCTAAATTTTTTAAATTTTTTTCTTCAATAAAATTTGCGATTATCTCTTTATCTTCTACATTTATTTTCAAATCATTAAAAGCCCCATTAAATATTCCTATATTACCTATTTCAAGTTTAAAGTCACTTAATCCCAATTTTTTCAATGCTTCCAATGCAAGCACTAAAATTTCTAAATCAGACTTTTTATTTTCAAGACCTATAAATTCTACACCACAATCGGTATATTCATTTCTTTTACCACCTAAGCTTTCATGCACTCTAAATACATTAGAAGTATATCTTAACTTAATTGGAAATTCTACATCCTTTAATTTTGTTTGAACAACTCTAGCTATAGGAATTGTCATATCTGGTCTCAACACCAAAATACGTCCCCTATTATCAAAAAACTTATACATATCTTCTTCTTTTAAGGTTTGTGAATCATGGTTAAAAGTTTCATAGAATTCAACAGTTGGTGTAATAACTTCTTTATATCCCCACTTTTCAAATAGATTGTCTATATCTCTTTCTAATTTTCTCTTTATTATACATTCGTTTAAAATCAAGTCCCTTGTTCCCTCTGGAAGCATATTCTTCTTACTCATTTTCCACCCCACTATTATCCATTTATATTTTATCGCTTTAACGTGCTAAACTGTAATTAAATTTATAATATAGTATTTTCTATTGCATGTCAATAATTCTAAAAAATTTTCAAGAAAGTTGATTTTTATATCATCTTTAACTATTATAGTAAATATGAAAACTTCATGTTTTCAATAATATGAAAGGAGTAATTATAGAATTGATTACTAAAAATACAACAACAAATAATAATACAAATACCAACGAAACTAAAATGTATCCAAAAATTTCACAATCAGTTAAATTGGGGTTTCTTCTAGCAATAGTTGGTGGATTTTTAGATTCCTATACTTTTGTTTGTAGAGGCGGAGTCTTTGCAAATGCTCAAACCGGAAACATTGTTTTAGTAGGAATAGAATTTACTAAAGGACATTTTATGCAAGCATTAATGGCCTTTTTCCCAATTTTAGCATTTATAGTCGGAACTCTAGTTGCAGAAAGAATAAAGGATTTTAGTCCTCCTTCGATTGCTTTCACCATTAATTCCGAATCTATTATTCTTGCTTTAGAAATAGTTGTATTATTTATTATTGGATTTATACCAAACTCAATTCCTGATATTTTTATTACAGTTCCTATTTCTTTTGTTTCAGCTGTTCAAATATCTTCGTTTAGAACTTTGGTTGATTCTCCATATTGCACAACTATGTGCACAGGGAATTTAAGATCAGCTTGTCACTCAGCATATATTGCATTCACTCGAAAAGATGAAAAAGCTGCAGCAAGCACTATGAGATATTCAATAATAATATTATCTTTTTTACTAGGCTCTTGCATTGGTGGAATAACTAGCATATGGGTAGGTATAAAGTCGATTTGGTTTGCATCTGTAATATTAATTTTCTCTTTAATTTTATTGAGAATTTATGATTCTTGATTCTATTTACATAATTTAATATTATTTATTACAAAATAATAAAAATAGATTGTCCATATTTAACATTTATTTGTACTGTTGAATATGGACAATCTATTATTTCTTTTATATCTATGCTGGATTTACGCTAAAAAATAAAGCTTTACCAAGTTGAGTATCTTTTATTGCTTGTTTTGCAATTGTAGCAGCTTTTGCTGAATCCTCAAGGCTACAATCAAAAAATAATTTAAGACCCTCTTTTTTTACAAATTTAAATACTTTTTCACCTTCAACTTCGATTTCTTCTACAATCTTTATTACGTCATCTTGTCTCAATGCACAATTTACTATTATCATACTCTTACCTCTTTTCTATTTTTCAAGTTATAAAGTTATGTTTTTTAATTTTATTATAACTATTTTTTATCTAATAGTACATAACATGTTACTACAATGAGCATATCACATTTTTTATATTATTTCAATTTTTTCTATGCAATTATTTATTAAATACTATGAATTATTATAAATGTTTACATTCTTTATAATAAAAAAACATTTATACAAATTTCAACTTAGAAATATGTATAAATGTTTTATTCTAATTATATAAAATGAATTGCAACTTTATTTTTAAGTCCTAGAAATTCACAATTTCAATATTATCAATTGCCTTTTCTACTAATTCATTTATATTTAATTTTTCTTCTTCTTTTCTAATTTCATTAAGCTTTGGATTTGTTTTTGGATGCTTAGGTACAAATATAGTACAGCAATCCTCATATGGAAGTATAGAAGTTTCATAAGTTCCAATCTTCCTTGCTATTTCCATAATATCCGTCTTATCCATAGCTATTAAAGGTCTAAATGCTGGTCTATCCGCACAATCATCACTTACTATAAGTCCATCCATAGTTTGACTTGCTACTTGCCCAATGCTCTCACCTGTACTAACAGAGTTTATTCCATACTTTTCAGAAAGATCACATGCTATTCTCATCATAAATCTTCTCATTATTATAGTAAGTTCATCTTCCCTGCACTTATCTATAATCTCCATTTGAATATCTGTAAATGGAACTATATATAAGGTTATTTTTTCAGTATATTCGGAAAGTATTTTAGCTAATTCCTTAACCTTGTCTTTAGCTCTTTCTGAAGTATATGGATGGCTGTGATAATATACACAGTTTAATTCTACTCCTCTTTTAGCCATAAGATATCCTGCAACTGGTGAATCAATTCCACCTGATAGCATTAACATAGTGCTACCATTTGTACCATAAGGCATACCTGCTGCCCCTTTTGTTATGTCATTATTAGACCAAACATAAGCATAATTATTTCTGACTTCTATATTTAATAGGATTTCTGGAGTTTTTACATCAACAGTGATTTCCCTATCTAAATTACTTAAAACATATGCTCCAACTTCTCTTGACACTTCCATGGAATTTAATTCAAACTTTTTATTTGCTCTATTTGTTACAACCTTAAAAGTACTACCCTTTGCTTCCTTCATTTTTTGTAAAGCTTCATCTTTTATTGCAGCAAAATCAATTTCTACTTCTCTAACCAAGCATACTTCCAATACTCCAAATACTTTTTTTATTCTATTAATACTTTCTTCTACCTCATCAGTTCTTATAAAATATCTTCCACTATCATGTATAAATTCTGCTTTTATTCCTTCAAGTTTCTTTCCGATATTATCTCTTAATTTTCTTTCAAATTTTCCTTTATTTAATCCCTTTAAAAATATTTCTGGGGCATATTTTACTAAAATAAGTTCTTTCATTATTTCTTAATCCTCCTCAAAAATTTTAATCCTTTTTCTAAAATTTCAATTACATAATCAACTTCTTCTTCTTTATTATCATCTGAAAAAGAAAATCTAATTCCTCCAGCAATTTCATCCTTACTTAAACCTAAAGACTTTAAGACATAGCTACCGCCAATTCTTTCTCTTTCTTTCGATGAACAAGCTGATCCTGTAGATACATATATTCCTGCTTCCTCTAAATAATGAAGTAAAACTTCACCTCTAACACCTATAAAAGATACATTTAAAATATACGGTGAAAAACTATCATTTAATAAGCTGTTTATCCTTATATTGGGAATATTTTTTAACTTTTCAATAAACTTTTCTTTTATTTTCAGCACTTTATCATAATTATCTTTCATATTTTCATTAGCTATCTTGCCAGCCAAACTCATACCCATAATTCCCGGTACATTTTGTGTCCCAGCTCTAAAGCCAAATTCTTGTGAACCACCTTCAATTAATGAAACTAATGCGTTTGGCTTTTTAACATATATAAATCCAACTCCTTTTGGTCCATGAATTTTATGAGCACTTGTTGTTAAAAAATCTATATTTAATTTCTTTACATCAATAGGAATTTTTCCATAGCTCTGAACAGCATCCACATGAAATTTAGCTCTACTACTGGTTTCTCTTATTATTTTACTTATGTCATCTAAATCTTGAATTACTCCAATTTCATTATTTACATGCATTATTGAAATAAGTACAGTTTCCTTAGTTATTGCATCTCTTAAATGATTTAAATCTATCTTTCCTTCTTCATCGACTCTTAATAAGGTCACTTTAACATTATTTTCTTCTAATTTCTTTATTGTATTTAAAATTGAAGCATGCTCAAATGGTGTTGTAATAATATGTGATCCGCTTTTCAATAGCCCTTTAAGAATGAAATTATTTCCTTCACTTCCACCAGAATTAAAATGTATTTCATTTTCAGCAGCATTTATAGTTTTCGCTAAGACCTCTCTACATTCTTTGAGTTTCTTCTCACTCTTTAAGCCTAAATTATGTAAAGATGAAGGATTTCCATAAAACTCCTTCATTCCAAAAGTCACTTCGTTTATTACTTCTTCTAAAGGTTTTGTAGTTGAACTATTATCAAAATAAACTTCCAAAATTATTTTCTTCCTTTCATTTTTTGACATAAGAAAAAATCAAAATATATTTTTCTGATTTTTCTTATAAATTTACTATGTATTTTACACATTTTATTATAACAAAAAAAAATTATCTGTATAGTCCCTTTATTTTTTAGCTCTCCAAAGTCTATCATACTGATTATTTATTTTTCATAATATCCTCACACACAAATAAAGCAGTAAATAAGAAAGCTTATTTACTGCTTTAGAGAGAGAAAATTGTTAAGGGGTTTTATTTAGTATTTATTAGGGTTAACTCTATTATAACACAATTATGACGAATTGGAACACATAATTTATATTTTTTTTCATAATATTTATCAAAATTTATCATTATTTTCGCAAATATTCCAATATTATTTTATCAAATAATTATAATCAATACCCTTAATAACAATATTCTTCAAACTGGAATCACTTAAAAGATCTAAAACTTCCCCATCTCCCCCTACAATTTTTAATATTGGTCTTAATGGATTTTCATGGTTTACTTTCATTATAATGCCCTTTCTACCATCACTCAATCTTACATGAACTCCTACAGAATATGGTTCTATCTTTCTCAAAAAAGCTTTAACCACATCATAATCAAAGCTAGTCCCTACGCCACCCATGATATATTCAATTGCCTCAAATGGTTTTATTGGTTGTCTATAAGGTCTTTTGGCTGTTAAAGCATCATACACATCTGCAACTGTAATTATTCTTCCAAAAATAGGTATCTCATTTTTTTTCAATCCATTCGGATATCCAGATCCATCATATTTTTCATGATGACTAATTATCCCTAAATATATTTCTTTATCTAACAAATCATTTTTTATTATGTAATTTGCACCTAGTGTTGCATGTGTTTTTACTATATCAAATTCAATATCAGTTAATTTACCTGGTTTTGAAATTAGTTCAATAGGAATTTCAACTTTTCCAATATCATGCATCAAAGCACATACGCCTAAATTGCAAAGCTGTTGCTTATCTAACCCCAATTCTGCTCCTATTGCAATTGATATGACAGTCACACTTAGAGAATGTAAATATGTATCTTCATCGTAGGTCTGCAAATCAGAAATTCCTACAGTAACGCCTTTATTTTTACTAATATTTTCAACAAGTTTTTCAGATATTTTCTCAATTTCTTTTATACTATTTTCATCCAAAATCTTATGAGTGTTTTCGCAAACATCAAATATTTTTTTAATTGCAAATACTGATTCTTTTCTTAATTTGTAATCTAAAATCTCATTATTTCTTCCGTCTTCAATATAAACACCAACAATACCGAACTTAACTAAATTATCAATATTATCTTTTGTTAATATAGTTCCTTTTTTAAATAGCAAGGCTTTTGATTTCATTTTAGAATCTAGTTCTATATCGCAAGCCAGTTCCATACCACTTTTCAATTTAAATTGAGGCACATAAATCATTTAAATACCCCCTCTCAATACTCTTTATATATAATTATATAAAGACTAGCTATTGTCGGTCAAGGAAATTAAATGAATCGTTACTAGTTATAATTCATACTGCTAATTTTGTATTTTGTTGTTTTTTAATTTATATATTTCTGCTTTTTGTTTCTCTATTATTTTTTTATAATTTGTCTCTTTTTCTCCCCATTCCTTGCTTAAATTGTTGATTAAAGATGCCATTTCATCTGCACTTCCTACAATTCTATTAAATAATAATAAGTTTGATTTCAAAATTTCTGGAATTTCATTATGTGAATATCTTAATCTATGATCAATTTCTCCATAACCTTCTTCAAAAATCGTTCTAACCTGTATTTCGGCAATAACCTTTTGATTCGTTGGATAAAATTCCACAAGATAATGAACAGATCTATATCCAGATGCTTTCGATCTTACCTCAATACTAGGATCATCAAAAACTTCTATGTTATCACCATCTCTAACATTAGCTGTAATCTCAATTACATTCCAAGTCTTAGAAATAAATTCATGTATTCCCTGCCATTGATCCTTAAAAATATGAATAACCCTAATTCCTATTAAGTCATTTATTTCATTTTTATAGTTTTCTACTGTAAATTCAAAATCTCTTCCATATTTACTCTTTCTATCTTCTGTTTTTCTTATAATCTTCTCAATTAATCTATCTGGATCCTTAATTCTGGATTTAACTGAATGTACCATATTTTCTGATCTCAATATATTAGCTATAAACTCTGCTTGACTTTCATATGAATTTTTATATTCCATATAATCTTCGTAAATTTCCTTAAGATTATCCACATTTATATTGTGTTTTAAAATAGTTTCTTCTGTTCTAGGATACTTGGATAAAAATCCATGCATACTAAATTTTTTATCCATCTATATATGCCCCTTTGTTTATTATTATTTTTGTACTTTAATTATACTTCATTAATTTAAAATCATACATAATAAATGTATAAACCTCTTTACTTTATCTTAATAGTGAATTTCTTATCATTATATATTTCTAACAATTTAGAGTTATCAATAACACTTACTGAATAATCTCCATCCTTAATTGCTCTATCAAAAGAAAATACATACTCATCACTATCTATTAGATAAGTTGTAGCTTCATTTTGTTCTATTTCATTATAATCATCATCAAATGATAATACCTTCTCTCCATTCTTATTATTAGTTATTTCAATTGGTTCAAATTTAATTCCATATTTCGATTTATACTGAATTTTTGTTTTTCCACCTTCACTTTCAACTTTAGTAATAGCTGCATATTCTTTTCCATCATTAGTGTATATCTTAGTTTCCCCTTTTAAATTTAGTTTCGTTATAATTTTTGGGGCAGTATCACCAGATCTAGTATATCTATATGGGATAAATGTTAATGCTTCTGTATCTTCGTATACTTCTTTAAATTCATTATTAAAGTAAATAGTGTTATTTCCATCTTTATCTATATCACTAGATGCACTGCTGCCATTTTCCCTAAAAAATCTACCCTTATTATCAAATACAGAGAAACTCAATCCATCCCCATTATCATCTTTTGATACTCCTTGTATTGCTGTATTTATCGGTGTTGCAATAATTTTATTTATTTGATATCCATTTACTATATCACTTAAATCTATATTACAGTCTTTTTCATTGACTTTTCCATTAATTTTTTCATTGCTTACAGGAATATTAAATTCCCAATTTCCATTAACCCAATCATCTTTTGTATACTCTATTTTATTAATATTAATATTTAACATAAATTTATCAGGTATTTCTATATATTCTCCTTCACCCACTTTTCCTTTTAATTCCTTTAATCTTATATTATTTTCTCCTATTGAATACTGAGTAATCCCAACAAAAGTCTTTTTATCATCTATGAATTTTCCTTTTCCTCCACTTGAAAATGATACCTTACTTCCATTTATCTTTAATTCTGCATTATCAAAGTTTGGAATATGTTTCATCTCTTCTTCGCTTTCAATAGTATAAAATAAATTTAATTCAAGTCCATCATAGACAACTTTGTTTATAGTAATTTTTACCCCATTACTTTCTTTAGTTATATTTAAATCAGAAGAATATTCATCATACTTCTCATACCTTTTATCATTAAATATTTTAAAAATCCCTCCTATAATAGGAATATTACTTGCATAAGCTGGCATCGTAATTCCTAATAGAAGCATACCTATTATAAAAATCGAACATATACTAGCAATCTTTTTTGCATTCGATCGTCTTTTACCTAATTTATTAATAGCATCATTTAATTTACTATTTATATCTTCTGGTACATAATTAATCTCATTTTTTATTTTTCCTCTTACTTTTTCATCAAATAACTCATCATTTATTCTCATAACATTATACCTCACTCATTACTTCCTTAAGCTTTGCTCTTGATCTTGTAAGTCTTGACCTAACAGTGCCCTCTGGTATTTTTAAGATTTTCGCAATATCTTTAATGCTCATATCTTCAAAGTAGAATAACACTGTTGTAATTCTTAATTCTTCACTTAAGTCATTTATTGCTCTTGTTAAATCCATATTTTCATAGCTGTCCCTATATGCTTCTATATCAATTTTTTCAGTTAGTGACATAACCCTTTTATTTTTTCTTAATATTTTATTGCACTCATTAATTAAAATTTTTATTATCCAAGTTTTAAAATACTCATCTTTCTTTAAAGTCCATAATTTTTCAAAAGAATTTATTATTGTGTCTTGAAGAGCATCTTCAATATCTTCCTTATCTTTTAAAATCCCTCTGGCTACTCTATAAAGATTTAACCTGTTTTCATCTATAAGTGCTAAAAAAGCTTCTTTGTCACCTTTCTTTGCCTTAGATACTGTTGATTTTTTCCTATAATTTAAAAATGATATCAACTCCATCTTTTCCCCCTTGAATTTATATACTAAGTCAATACATATATTTTAGTAAACTTTAAAGCTGTTATTTTCTTTACATACTTAAGCATTACAATCATTAGATTATTTAAAATATAAAAATGCTCACAAATTATTTAAATTAATTATATATAGTAAATAATTTTTCACATAAAAAATAAAAAGCACCAATAATATTCCACTATTATCAGCGCCTCCTATTGTATTATTCTTTTAACCAATAATTGCTACAATCTTTAGCTCTTTCAATAAAACCATACTCTATTAACGCCCTTCTTATTGTTGCATAATCTTCATACACTCTTTCAAGGATTCTATTTATTTCTTTTTCTGAATAAGTCTTTCCCTTTGTAAAATTCTTTGATATCTCCTCTAAAACAATAATTTTTTTCTTTTCCTTAGCAGGATAACTCTTCAAAGCTTTATTTTCATCCATATATGTGTTAATTACATTTAATTTTTCTTCATCAGTTATATTAAACCTATCATCTATGGTAGTTGCTGTTTTATGAGGATCACATATAATACCTTTATCTAATTTGTTAATCTTCTTATTAGTATTTTTTGAAAGTAAATCCATCATGGCTAAGAATAATTTTGCTTGCTTTTCCTTTTCTCTTAACTTAAATCTATGATTTCTTATAGTTGATTGTGCAACTCCAAGCTCTACTGCTATTTCTTTATCCGTTAATCCTTGAGCTATTAGCGTTATTAACTCTCTTTGTACCTCAGACACTCCTGTGAAATTTGAATTCATTCTAAGTAAATATTCAAGCATTGAACCATGTTTTTCTTTAATATGTAATTCTGCTGCCTTTCTTGCATCATATAATTTTGAATTCACTTCAAATATGCGTCCTTTTTCATAAGCTTCTTCACATATAATACATCTATAATCATTTTCAGTTTCAATATAACCTTTTTTTACTTCATCTATTCCAGCACTCCAAAATAATTCATTTGACTTAATCTCCATAGACTTTAGTTCCTCTCACTTTTTAATCTATTAATTATTATACTATATTTTAATACAATATCTATATACAAGTAAACCAACTCTATATAGTCACGTTGCTGATAATTATAAAAACTACATAGTACCTTTTTTATTATGCAAAATAATACTGCTTTGAATCAAATCCTTTATTTTTAAAATCTGTATTTAAAAATTCAAATTGTTCTGGAATAACCTTTATCAAATTCATGTTTATTGGAATATTCTTCAAAGTTTCTATTTTTATTCCTTTAAAGCTCATCACTTCAATATATTCCTCACTTAAATAAGGAATCAGCATCCCTTTCCCTGATACCTGCAGCCCCTTAAGATTACTCATAGAAGTGTAATTATCAAATATAGCTATACAAACATTTGAATTTTGTAATAATCCCTTAAATTTAAATCCGCCTTCACTAATAAAATAGAAATTATTTTTATAATATATATGTTCTATTGGTGTATTTCTAATAAAATTTCCACTTCCCGTTGAAAGAGTACAGGTATTATGACTCGTAATAAACTTATTAATTTCATTTATTAATTCTTCCCTTTCCATTTCTTGTTCAGGCTTATTTAAAATTCTTCCTACTCTGCTTGCTAATTCAATTGCTTTTTTCTTATCAAAATTCCCCATATCCTCGAATTTCATATTTATCTTTTTTAAAAAATTTTTAAAAATTATTTTATCTTCTTCAGTAAGCTTATCAATTCTCAATTCCCCTTGAACAAAATCTACAAACTCTACCTTTTTACCAATACAATTTTCAATACATTCTGCATATTTAGTAATATCTTTGCACGATAATCCAACTCCAATAATAGCTACATTTTTAGTTACCATATTATTTTTTTCAATCACTAAATATTCTTTAAGCTTTTTTCCAGTGTTATATCCATAAAACCCAAATACCAAGACTATATTTTTATATTTATTAATTTCCAGTGGAACCTTGCTTACATCAACACTTCTTGAATTTCCTAAAATTAAAGCAATTATGTCCGCAGCCTTTTTAGCAGTTCCATAATGACTTTCACTAATAATTAATGTATTTCTCATAAATCTTCATTCCTTTCCTTCTAATATAATTAATATTTTAGACCATTCCTTTATAATATATCTATATACTATAATTAGAATTAATAATACTTATTACAAAAAATCTCTACAATCTAAAATTGCAGAGATTTTTTTAACTTTTTAAATTTAACTTCTAAACCATATTATTAATTTATCCTAAAATTTCTTTAACGATTTCCCTGTCATCAAAATGTATCTTTTCATTACCTATTATTTGATAATTCTCATGACCTTTTCCTGCTATTATTAACAAATCCTCTTCTTTTAAAAGCTTCAAGCCTTTTTCAATGGCCTTTCTTCTATCTGCAATTTTTTCATAGCTTGAATTTATTTTCTCCATTCCTTCTTCTACATCTTCAATAATCTTTTCTGGATCTTCTGTCCTTGGATTATCAGAGGTTATTATACAATAATCTGATAAAATTCCAGCTGCCATTCCCATAATCTTTCTCTTTGATTTATCCCTATCTCCACCACATCCAAATACAGTTACTAATCTTCCATCAGTAGTTTCTCTTGCCATCATTAATAATCTTTCCAAAGCATCTGGTGTATGCGCATAATCAACTATTATATTTTTATTTAAACTGTTTGTTACCATTTCTAATCTACCTGGAACATATTTAAGGTTAGATAATGCACTAACAACATCACTAATATCCATTCCAAGTCCTAAGCAAGCACCTATTGCCGCTAAAGCATTATAAACAGTCACTTTCCCTGGAATATTAACTTTTAAATCTTTCCCTGACCACCAAGACCAATTCATTTCTTTAAACTTAATCTTAAAGATAACACAATCATTTTTATATCTAATATCTGTTGCTTTAATATCAGCTTCTTTATTTATTCCATAAGTTAAAATCTTACAAGTTGCCTTTTCAATAATTTCTTCAGCAATCTTATCATCTAAATTAATAACTCCTATAGAACATTTTCTAAATAATTTCATTTTTTCATTCTTATAATTTTCCATAGTACCATGTTCATCTAAATGATCTTGAGATAAATTTGTGAATACACCAACATTAAAATCGCAATTTTCAACTCTATACTTTGCCAATGCAGAAGACGTAACTTCCATTATTACATTTTCAGCACCTTTATCAATGAACTCTCTAAACAAACCTTGTAACTCCAATGCTTCTGGTGTTGTTGGATTTATTTTCTGTATATTTGCCTCTTTATTTTCAAATTCATAGCCTAAAGTACCTATTACAGCTGTTCTCTTATTATATGCTTCTAGTATGTCTTTAATATAATGAATAACCGTAGTTTTTCCATTGGTCCCAGTTACTCCAACTAAATTAATCTCTTTTGATGGCTCATTATAAAATACGTTTGCCATACTTGCTAATGCCACCTTTGAATTATCTACTTTTATTACAGCTATATTTTCATTTTTAACTTGTATTTCTTCCTCAATTATTATTGCTAAAGCGCCTTTTTTTATTGCTTCTTTTATATAATCATGTCCATTCACATTTACCCCATTTATGCAAACGAATATTGAATTTTCTTTTATTTTTCTTGAATCATAACTAATATTTGAGATATCTATATCAACACCGCCATTAATCACTTCGTACTTTATATCCTGCAATAATTTATATAACTTCATTGTTTTTTCCTCCAAATATGTTTTTTCACCTATGTTTTTACCATAATATAATTATATTCAACATTTTCGCAATAAATAGTGCATATATTGCTTGAAATATTGCAAAAAGTGCTCTATCATTTAAATTGATTATATATGTGCCAATTATAAATACTGACATAGATATCCAAATTAAAAATCAAACTTATAAACGGAATGTGTGCATCATCGAGAAATTATAATCGTAACACTACACTAGAAATTAGATACTTTTTTTCTGGAAGCAGGCATGTGAAATTGAGCTGATGATGGTTGTTAAGCAGAGAACCCAAATCTGTGATTTGGTGTGAATCGCTTACTCAGCGAACGAAAGTGAGTCGAGTTTCCTCTATGGCTTGTTTCATTTACAGCTTGTCCAAAAGTGAATGTCCAAAAAGTAAGTGTCCAAATTTTATATTTGGAAACACGAACTTTCTCCCTGGAGCTTTTATATTTGGAAACATGAACTTTCTCCTTGGGGATTTTACATCTGGAACACGCTGAAATGACGACAAGCCACCATTTAGAACCTTCCAGCGAAAATTTCACTAGTCCTGTGGAAGATAAATGTATCTGATTTCGATAATTGTTGCATAAGTCTAATTCTCGCTTTGGATATCTATAATTCCAAGGATAAAGTTCAGTTATTTGATAATTGCAATGCATATAGAACTTATATATAAATTTAAAAGGTGATTACTATATGAATAAAGATTATATTAACAATAAATCTGGCTACTTAAATAGAGACTTTCAACTATTTCATTTAAAAGATAAAAAAAATCAAGAATTTGAATTTCATTACCATGACTTTAATAAAATAATAATTTTTCTCTCTGGAGATGTAACTTATTTAATTGAAGGTAAGGCTTATAATTTAAAACCTTGGGATATTTTACTTGTTAATAACCACGATGTCCATAAGCCTATCATTAATCCAGCTAAAACTTATGAAAGAATCATTATTTGGGCTGATTCAAATTTTATAGATAATCATAGCTATGAAAACTGTGATTTATTGACATGCTTTAAATTAGCAAACGAAAAGAGTTTTAATCTCATTAGATTAGAAACAAATTTTCAAGACAATATTAAATTTATAATTGAATCTCTTGAAAACTCCTTTAATTCAAATAACTTTGGAAGCAAGCTTTTAAGTAATTCATTATTTATCCAATTGCTTATATATTTAAATAGAGTTCACCTAGATAATGCATATATAAATGATGAAAATTCTCTTAACCTTAAATACGATAAGCAAATAGAAACAATTTTAAAGTACATAAATAATAATTTATGTGAAGATCTTTCCATAGAAACTTTATCTCAAAAATTTTACCTTAGTAAATATTATCTTATGCACAAATTTAAAAGAGAAACTGGATACACTGTCCACAATTATGTGAATCAAAAAAGGCTTTTACTGGCTAAGGATCTTATTAAATCAGGAGAATCCATTACTAAAGTTTATACACTATGTGGATTTAATGATTATTCATCCTTTCTTCGTTCCTTTAAAAATATGTTTAATAAATCACCTAGCACTTTTTCTTCTAAAAATTAAGCATAAAAAACTACCTCAAAGTATTATTTTACTTTGAGGTAGTTCTAACCCATTTATTTTCTTACCACTTCTATATCCTAATATTCATAATTATTATTCTGTTCTTCATTTAAATTCAAAGTTTAATTCTTAGCTACTTTAGTCATTTTATCGAAGCCTTGAATTTTAACATTTATTTCAGAAAGAATTTTAGACATCATATTTTCACTTTCCTTATTAAATAAAACTGCTTCTAACTGTTCATTTAATAAATTAACTTTAGCAGTTAACTGTTCAATTTTTTCTTCTTGTTTATTAATTATTATGTTCTTAAATACTAATTCGTCTTTTAATTCCTTTAATTCTTGATTAAATAGAGTTGCACTGTTAACAAGCTTTTCACTTGATAGTTCTTCTCCAATTCTTATTTCTACATCTTTATATATCTTGCGTTTAATAATATCAAAAACTTTATTTCTATTACCATATTCAACATAAGATATTAATTTTGAATCAAATTCTTTAAAACCGTTAGATACTCTAAACAATATATTATTTAATATATTCAATAACTCTATACCAGTTCCAAACATATTGTTGCTTTTATCACATATCATAAAACTACTAATCTTTTCAGAAACGTCACCTATTATATTTAAGTTCTCATTTCTATCATTATATATATCAAAGAAAGCCTGTTGATTACCACTCTTATCATTTTTTGCTTCTAAAATAATCCCACCTGATTGTCCATTCTTTTTCATTACATAAGTATAAAATTCTTTCAATAATTTTTTAGCTGCTCTTGAATATGAATCTGACATATCTCTTTTAACAGTACTAGTAACTATTGAAAATTTGAAATCCTTAAATAATGATGCTAATTCACTTGCAAATTTTGTTCTTTCTCTCTTATTTATCCCTCTGTAAACCTCTTCTTTAAGAATCATATCATCTAAAAATACATTAGTACCACCACTAAATACCTTATTCTTATACTCATCCAACTTCATTTTAAGTTCACATTCATAATACTTAGAATCACCGCAATAATCGCATTCAAATACTACCCCAACCATCGTGAAATTCTCATCTTTGTCTGTTAAAAACCCATTTTCATTAACAAACATAATGTATTTTTTACCCATATGCCACTCTCCTTTTACAATTACTACGTAACTATATCTGTTATTTTTCAATTAGTATATCGATGCTTATGAGGACACATCTATACTATATTAAAAATGTTATCTTAATAACATTAATAAGCACTTATGTTAACGTCTTTATGCAAAGGATGTCTATTTTATACCATAACCCAAATTAATTATCATAAAACAATTATCCCATTTTAACCACCTCCTATAATTATATATATTATATTCTACAAATATTAGAAATTTCCTTTATAAATTTAGTATAAATTTAATAATTAAATATTATTTAATATATATTTTATTATTATTGATAATTTATAGTAAATAATATCAAATCATTTTCTATAACACCCTTATAAATTTATGTTATGTGGTAAAAAAATAAATTATTCCTAAAAAATAAGATAACCCACCACTATAAAGCAGGTTATCTTATTTCTTTCAGCTATTAACTGTTATTTATTATTTCCTTTATTGCTGCTATTGCTTTTATTGTTATTTTCTGACTTTGAGGAATTATTGTTACCTTGAGCATTTGCATTACTATTATTCTTCTTTTCTGAAGTTGAATTAGCATTGTTGCCTTGCTTTAAGTCATTCTTAACTTCATCGTCCTTTTTACCATTATTCTCATTTGTTTTAGAAACACCATTATTTTTTTCCTCTTTTACATTTGAAGTTTTATCTGAATCAGTTGTATTTTGTGTTGAAGTGCTTTGCTTATCATCATTTTGAGTAGTTGTTTCACTATCCTTACTTACATTCTCACTATCTGTTGCTGTACTTTCTAAATTTTCTTCATTTTGTTTGTTAGCTTTTCTTAATTCATTAGTCTTTTTCATGATCTCTTTAACAGAACTTGATTTGTAATCCTCAACTTTTATTGATGGATCCAATTCTTGAAGTTTTTGTATAAGATTTAACTTTCCAGGTGTAATTCCAAGCTTTCTCGCTTCATCTCTTCTTTGAAGTGCTACCTTTTCAGCTTCAACTGTTGCATCAACTTCATTATCTTCTAAAGTTTTATTAACTACTTCTTTTACAGTTTCCTCTAACTTATCCGCAACTTTATCTTTGTCAGAAGCTGTAGCTATTTCGATACCTGATGTACCATCTTCTTTTACATATCCATCTTCAATAGCATTAGTAATTATTGTACTTACAGCCTTATCAACATCAGTTTTAATTAAGTTTGTGCCTTCTAATACTTTTTTTCCATCTTCATTATAAGCTTCAGCTGACACAACCTCGTTAAAAGTATTAACTCCTAATTCTACACTTGGATTTATATCCATGCTAACATATGCTACTGGAGTAGTTTTTGCATATGCAAATCCCCCTCCTCCTAAACTTAAAATTAACGCTCCTGATAATGCTAGTGCGATTTTTCTTTTCATAATTAATCCTCCTAAAATATTATAAATTTTATCTTTAAGTGTTTTATTTTCAGGCTCATATCCTGCTTTTTTCATTATGGATTGTTCAATTCTTCTTTTTGTTAAAATACTCATTTGTATTTTAATTTCATCATCTAATAGCAAATTTGTCTCTTTTATATCTAATTCATCTAATTTTGCAAACAATTTATCTTCCAACTTATATAATACCTCCTAATAATTTTTTTAATTTTCCCATGCATCTTGATACCTTTTTATCAATAGTATTAACCTTAATCCCTAGTTCCTTAGAAATATCTTTTGAACTTTGGTGTAAGTAATATTTTCTAATAATTATCTCACCATCTGGTTCACCTAAAGATTTTATGGCATTAATTAAAATAGAATTGTTTTCTTTAGTAACTACCGAAGCTTCTACATGATTTTCTATACAGAATAAATCTTCTGAAATATCTTCTAAAGGAATATAGTTATTATTTTTATTTTTTCTATATAAGTCTATTGCTTTTCTTTTGGCTACCACTGCTAAAAAAACTTTTATAGATCCCTTTTCCAAATTGATCCTATACCTATTTTGAAATATTGCTAAAAAAACATCACTTACACATTCTTCTATATCCTCCTTTGAATATATCCCTGAAAGTTTATTAAATATTATTGTATAAATAAGCGGCATATATTTTTCCATCATAACCTTCAGACCAGCTTCTGGTTTTGTATTTAAAAGGTTAAGTAATTCAATATCTGAAATCAAAATGCACCTTCTTTCAATCTTAAACTTTTAATTTTTTCCTGTGCCAATATTGGAAGAGTAATATTTTGTTTTATACTATTCATTTCGTAATAATAATTTTAAATCTGACAACACTAATTGAAATATTATAATTAAAAACTGTTTTGTGTATATAAACTCTCTAATCTACTTATGAATACAATTAATTCCAACAAAAAAGAGCCTTTTAATTAGACTCTTTTCGTACAGGTTTATATTTTGATTTTGTTTTATCTTCTGGATTTATATATTCATAATCACCATTTTCTGTTTTTTTCAATCCTAGAGAAGCCATTTGCTTTTTGGTAACCTTTCGTTTATTTGTCATAAAAGCGCCTCCTTATATGAAATATGTTTACCATATAAGAAAAATTTATTCTAAACTAAATTTAACAAGCAACTTCTCTATGTTTCACTGCCTTTTTCTTGCTCTTTAAATTATATATGTGTAATGCTATCATGAAACCTACCCCAACAGCAACTACAACAAATACTAATGTCCATACTTTATTCAATCCATAGGAATCTATGAATCTTCCAACTAGTGAAGTGGCTAAAGAAATTGAAATAGCATAAGTTAAATTACTAACTGCGCTAATTCTTGCTCTGAAATTTTTAGGACTGTTATTAGCTATATACACACCATTATTGGTTGATGCTATAACTTCACCTATTGACCAGATTATGGTTGAAATTATATATAGAAAGAAGGAATTTCCTATTATCCCTATCATTCCAAAGCCTATTGCATAAAAAATTCCTGCTAGAATTATATTAACAAGGGTTGTTAATCTTCTTGTTATTGTGATGATTATAACAGTTAAAAATATTACAGTCAGCGCATTTATACTCATTAAATATCCAAACTTTGTGGTACCCTCAGTTCCAAAAACTTCATTTAACATCATAGGCATTGAAAATGAAATTTGGGTATATGCAAAACAATAAAACATGTTAAATATCATAAAAAGTGTTAATTGTGGTCTTTTCAATAAGATTTGAAGCAAATTACCTGTTTCTTCTTTTTCCTTTGAATTTTCATCTTCTTTCACATTAAGTTTAGGTTTTGTTTCATCTATATAGATATAAAAAATTATTATTGCAATAAATGAAGTTAAAGCATCTAATATAAACAGAAGTGAAATATAATTATTAAACAAAAATCCCGCTACAATAGGTCCAACTGCAACTCCTATATTTATTCCTAAATAAGTCAATGACCCTCCAATTTGTCTTTTTTCTGGTGTTAATGCATCAGCAATAATAGCTGAAAGTGTTGGTCTTACAAAACCATTAAAAAATGCTGAAATGATTAACAATACAACAATGATTATAGGATTTTTTATAATTCCACAAATTAATATAGCTACTGCTGCTAATCCCTGACCCACAAAATAAGTTTTTCGTCTGCTAATCTGGTCTGCAAATTTTCCTCCTAAAAGTGCTGCAGGCATTGAAACTAATGACGTTATCATTACAATCACACCCGTAATTGAATAAGAGAAATTTAATTTTTGTGTTAATAACAAAGATAAAAATGGAAATACAAAATCCCCAAACCTATTAATTATCTGCACGAAAAATAGAGCATATATACTTCTCGGCAGCCCTTTATAAGTGTTAAAAATATTCATTTATAGCCCCCCCATTTAGTTGTCTATTACAAAAAAAAGCGTCGTAAACACGCACTTTAAAGTATTACTATGCATTATACACTATATTCTAAGCCAATAAAAGGTTAATTTTGAATTATTTATTTTTTCTAAATTTTATAATAATTTTAAATTTTCTTTATATTATCTTTACATTTATAATGTAAATATGTATTATAAAATATATAGTTTCTAAAATTCTACATTTTTCTTTCAAAATCGCGTCACGAACGAATTATTTTAATACTAAAGGAAGGATTAATTATGAAAGTAAAAACTCATGTTAAACTAGGTGAATTACTCCTAAGTAAAAATATAAACATCATTCCCAAAGGTTTCTCTAAATTTATGTTTAACTTTGGATTAATAATGGTTGATCAAAGCTGGCATGTTAAAACTCACCCTCATTATATGAAAAAATCTTTGTCCTATATAAATAAAAAAATAGAAAAACTTATTTCAGTGAAAAAGTTTGATGCATTCTCTTCCTTACAATTAGGAATTGTAGTTCATTATCTATGTGATTTCTGTTGCCACTCTCACATTTCTGGTTCAATTGGCAATATTCCATCGCATTTAAAATACGAACGTGAATTACAAAAATATTTACTTAATAATTTTGATAAATTAAGAAATCAATTTCATTCCAAAACAAGTTCTTTAAATTTAAATAATTTATCTACACTAAAAGCTTCAATTGATGCTATATTATCTAATTACTCCAAAGGACAGGCATCTTATTTTTGGGATATCAAACATTGCTTCGAATTAACATTTTTAGTTTGTTCTTCTGTTTTTAATTTAAACTATTCAAAAGAATCATATAATACGATATAGCTAAATTTAATAATAGATTCAAAATATAATTTAAAATTATATTTTGAATCTATAACCAGCTCCCCATACAGTTTCTATGTATTTAGGATTGCTACTATTTTCCTCAATCTTTTCTCTTATTCTATTAATATGTACAGTCACTGTAGGAACATCTGCAAGAGAATCCATTCCCCAAATCCTATCTAAAAGAGCTGTTTTAGAAAAAACTATATTAGGATTTGTTGCAAGAAATAATAATAGTTCAAATTCTTTATTTGCAAATTTAATTTCCTTATCTTCAACATACACCCTCCAAGCCTTTGTATATATCTTAAGCCTTCCAAAATTCATAACCTCAAGCTCTGAAAGTTCCTTCTTTTTTTCTATTGTCGTTAATCTATCATAACGTGAAAGATGTGCATTTACTCTTGCTACAAGTTCACTTGGATCAAAAGGCTTAACAATATAATCATCTGCGCCGATTCCAAGCCCCCTAATTTTATCTATAGATTCTTTTTTTGCTGTAACCATTAATATTGGTATCTCTTTATGCTTTCTTACATCTTTACAAATTTGGAAACCGCTTTTACCTGGAAGCATTAAATCCAGAAGTATTAAATCAAATTCTTTATTTAATGCAAGATTCAAACCTTCGTCTCCATTCATTGCAATTTCTATCTCAAAACCACCTATTTCTAAATAATCTCTCTCTAATTCAGCTATAAGCTTGTCGTCTTCTATAATAAGTATTTTTTTCATTTTTATCGCTCCCATAACACCCATATATTAATAATCTTGTTCTTATATATTCATTGTTAAAATTTTGACAAAGTTGTATATATTTATAAGTTTATCTGAAATCGAACTCCTTTATACTAATTTATTCATTATAAATTGGTAATGTTATAATAATTGTAAGCCCATTATTATTTTCAGCTCTAATTGTTCCCTTATGTGCTTTCACTATATATTCTGCTATAGAAAGGCCAAGCCCACTTCCTTCACTAGGGTTAGATCTTGATGCATCTTCTCTAAAAAAGCCTTTAAATAAGCGTGAAAGATTTTCTTCTATAACCCCAGGACCATCATCTTGAATTTTTATGACAACCTCATCTTCCATCTTATCTATTTTAATTTTAGCATTTCCAATATCTTTCTCTTTATATTTTACACTATTCTCAAGTATATTTGCTAATACTCTGTGCATTTCTTCACAATCAATATTAAAATATACATTATCCTCACAATTATTTTCATAAATACAATTAAGACCTTTTATTTTAAATTCGTTAACAGCTATATTTAGAAAACTTAAAAAGAAATCATTACAATTCACTTTTTCAAAAATAAATGGAAATTTTCCTGTATCTAATTTAGAAAATAAAAATAATTTATCCACTAGCATGTCCATGTCACATGCCTTACTATAGATAATTTCATGATACCTTTCACATTTTTCAGGCGTATTTGCAACTCCATCCTTTAAACCCTTTGCATATCCTTTTATTGTTGTTAGTGGCGTTCTTAAA
Source organism: Clostridium sp. YIM B02555 (assembly GCF_022320955.1). Lineage (NCBI taxonomy): Bacteria > Bacillati > Bacillota > Clostridia > Eubacteriales > Clostridiaceae > Clostridium > Clostridium sp. YIM B02555. The sequence goes on from NZ_JAKJJY010000017.1 coordinate 136,548, forward strand.
TCATGAGATATTCCAGCAACCAATTCTTTTCTATCCTCTTCATATTTTAACTTCATATCTATGGATTCTTTTAATCTCATTCTCATTTTATCAAAATCGACACAAACCTTAGAGAATTCATCTTTCCTATCATAATTGATTTTAAATTCAAGATTTCCTTCCTCTATTTGTCCTGCACCATAACTCAATAAATCCAAAGGCTCAATTAGGCTTTTAGCCACACGTGATGATAATATACCGTTAGTTAATATAATTATAATTAATGCTATTATTAATACAACACTTATATAACTTATAAAAAAAGTTCTCATATCAGACTTAAATTGTTGTTTGCTCATAAACTTGTTTGCTTTGATTGCAATTATATTAATGCGTTTTCCATCATTAAGTATACTATTTTTTATTAAACTAATGGAATTTATCTCAAGGACTATTGAATCTGATGAAGATAATATACCATCATTAATTTTAGATATAGCATCTTTATCATCATCTGTTAAATTTGAGAATACAGTTGTCCCATTATCAGTGATTAATAAATTGTAACCTGCATTTTTTAAACTTTCCTCTATTTTCTCATTGTCTATATCTTTATCTTTTATATAAGAATCCAATGCCTTTTGTACCTTATATGTCCCAGTCCCTTCATTAATAATTCTTATTTTTTTGCCATATTTCTCTGTAAAAGCTTCTAATAATCCACCAGCAATTACCACAATTAATATTGCAGGGACTACTAACATAATAATATTTGAAATAGCAAGACGCTTTTTTATCATCATAATAATATCCTCCTAATTTATATAACAATTAAGCACCATAATAAAACTTGTAGCCTAGTCGCTTACTATTTCCGAACTAATTCTAATGTGCCTTCAAAAATCAATATTCTCTCGCTTTAAATATAACATATGCTCCATAAAAAAATATTAATGAATATATTATAAATAACCCAATAACTTCTGCTACTATTTTTATTGATACTTGCACTCCCATAAATATTTTATACCAATTTACATATGAAATAAATATCATTGACGATATTGATGGAATTAATAATGAAGATAAAAAGAGAATAATAAAAATAAGAATTGAAAGCATTATTGTTGAAAAGCCATTTTTTGAGAATTGAGAAATTAATATCGAAAAAAATATATTTGGAATTATTGGAAAGATAGACATAACATATGCAAGAAAAATCTTTGGTATAATTAATATTTGGGTTTTTCCAAGAGCTATTCCTAAGATTGAGCTTAATATAAATACTGTAAACAATATACTCATTTCATAAATTAAAATAGATAACATCTTAGTAATAATAATATTTTTCCTACTTATAGGCCTTGTCAAGATTGCCTTGATCGAACCATTTTTATACTCTAAGGTAAATAAATCAGCAGCTGCCATATAGCTTATAATTGGAATTAAAGCTATATTTAATATTGATAAAATATTCAGTGGTGGATTTGACAACGAGACATTGTTATATCCTTTAGTAAAATTATCAAAAAGAACTATTAATATAACTAGAATACCAATACAAATTAATAACCTTCTATATTTGTCTCTAGAAAATAATTTTGTGCTCTCACTAATTATTCCAGCTTTTATTTGCTTCATATATCTCCTTTCCTCCAACCTGCATTAAATAATATTTTTTAAAATTTTCGCATTCTTCTAATGCATTTCTCATTGAAACTACCTCTAATATTCTTCCTTCTTTTATAATTCCAACTTTATTGCACATTGACTCTATTTCATGTGGTCTATGACTAGAAATAAGAAATGTAGCTCCAAGCCTTGAATGTTTAAGTATCATTTTCTTAATCTCTTCAATTCCATTACTATCCAATTTATTATTATGCTCATCTAAAATAATTAATTTAGGTTTAGAAATAAAAGCTAATGCTATTCCTAATCTCTGCTTCATCTCTGGAGTATACTTTCTAACTTTCTTATCTGCATGCTCTATCAATCCCGTTTGTGTAAGAATATCATCTATTCTAGGCTTCTTTATTTCATCGTAATAATTTGCTGCAAGCTTTAAATTTTCTCTAGCTGTAAGATATTCATATATTGCAGGTTCCTCAATAAGACATCCTACTTCTTTCAAACTTTCTTTTAAAATATTATTTCCAAATATTTGAACACTACCTTTATCAGCATGTGATAAGCCGGTGATGATTTTCATAATAGTAGTTTTTCCTGATCCATTTGGTCCAAGTAGTCCAAATATATCTCCCTGCTCAACTTCAAAAGATATATCTATAATTCCACGATCATTTTTATATTTCTTTGTCAGTTCACTTACTTTAAGTACAGGTTTCATCCTCCCCCACCTTTTCTTTATAAAAATTAACCCATTAGACTTTAAATAAAATATTAAATTATAACAAAATAAACCTTAGAATTGACAACTGAAGATAAAATACCCTTTAATTTATCTATCAAAAAACCTCTCATACCCATTTGTTCGTTGCCTCTTCTAAGATTTATTTAATAATTTATACTAACACCTTACCCTTCAGTGCAGTACTTATGATGGTTATTGTTATTATTTATTTTTTTCACAAATCCCATCCCCTCAATATTTTAGCTAAAAAACAATTAAAATTGAAATTAACAATTTCTTTTTAATAGCTCGAATTAAGTATAATAAATATATATAATTTTTTTATAAACTATTTATAAATAATATATAAATAGTCTAAATTAACTATTAAATCCATCCTTATATAGAGCTTCACCCAATAAAATACAGTTGTGCTATACCAGCCTATAAAAAACTCCATAAGACTGCTGAACACAACTGTATTTATCTTTCTTTGATATATAACTAAGTTATCTCAAATTTAATAAAAACTTGTATTAAATCTATATAGATATCCTAATTAATAATCAAACTTATAAATAGAATATAAATGCATGATTGAGAAATTATAATCGTAACACTACACTAGAAATCCGATACATTTTTCTGGAAGCAGGCATGTGAAATTGAGCTGATGATGGTTGTTAAGCAGAGAACCCAAATCTGTGATTTGGTGTGAATCGCTTACTCAGCGAACGAACGTGAGTC